>JAAUQA010000081.1 GCA_012032855.1 Candidatus Competibacteraceae bacterium | reverse complement strand
CGTCGTTTGCGACCACCCCTCTAATGTCTTCCAGCGTAGAAGTTGTACGCTTCTTCGCACGCCGCTGACGATGCCCGGTTATCGCAAACCGGTGGGCCTCATCGCGCAATTGTTGGATCAGATGCAAAGCTGCTGAATCCGAAGGCAATATAAGCGGGGATCCGCCATCGGACAAGTGCAACACCTCCAACCCGGGTTTGCGATCGACACCCTTGGCAATGCCGATTATCCGGACATCGGTCACCTGTAGTTCTTCCAAGACCTGGATTGCCTGAGCCATTTGGCCTTTACCTCCGTCAATGAACAGGATATCCGGTAACTGCCCCTCACCCTCGCGCAAACGTTTATAGCGTCGCGTCAGGGCTTGGTTCAGCGCCCCGTAATCATCACCTCCGGTGATACCTTCGATGTTATAGCGGCGGTAATCGGTTTTGTGCGGCCCTTCCGTAGTAAATACCACGCAAGAGGCGACCGTGGCTTCTCCTTGAGTATGGCTGATATCGAAGCATTCCAGTCGGGACAGAGCAAAGTCCAGTCCCAACGCGTCCTGTAGTGCCTCGAAACGATGATGCATGCCGAGCCGACTGGACAATTGCGCGGTGAGCGTATGCTCAGCATTGCGTTGTGCCATCGCTAACCAACGAGCACGTTCACCACGTACGCGGGCTGTAATAGTTACCCGGTGCCCAGTCCGTTCGCTGAGCACTTGCATTAACCAGTCCCGTTCCTCAGGCTCACGATTGACTAAAATCTCCTCCGGCACCGCTTTGTCCAAATAATATTGTGCCAGAAACGCACTCAGCACCTGGTCAGCTTCTTCCTGTTCAGGAATTTGCGGGAAAAAATGCTTATTCCCCAGCAAGCGACCGTCGCGGAAAAAAAACACCTGTACACAAGCTATACCCCCTTGGACGGCGCAAGCCGCCACATCCAGATTACCCGCTGCACCGCTGACATATTGACGCTCTTGAATTTGGCGCAGTTGTGCGATTTGGTCACGGTACACAGCAGCTTGCTCGAATTCCTGACAAGCCGAGGCCGCTTCCATGCGTTTCACCAATTGGTCGGTCACTTGCGCACTTTTCCCATCCAGAAACAACGTGGTGTGTCGTACATCGCGTTGGTAGTCTTCCTCGCTGATCAGCCCGGTGCACGGGGCACTGCAACGTTTGATCTGGTATTGCAGGCAGGGGCGGCTGCGATTGCTGAAAAAATGTTGTCGCACTGTCGCAGTCGAAATAATTTTTGTAACAAGGTTAACGTATCGTGCACAGCAGTGGCGTTGGGATAAGGACCGAAATAACGTCCGGGATCCTGCTTGGCGCCGCGATGAAAGGCCAACCGAGGGTAGGTTTGCTGAGAAAGATAGATATAGGGATA
Source organism: Candidatus Competibacteraceae bacterium (assembly GCA_012032855.1). The sequence goes on along the minus strand of JAAUQA010000081.1, from coordinate 8,533 downwards.
CCCTTTGTCGTCTCGCAGTAACACGTTATAGCGAGGCTTGAACTCCTTAATCTGATTGCTTTCCAGAATCAGCGCTTCGGCTTCGGTGTGGGTGACGGTTATCTCAATGGCCTGGATGTGTGCAACCAAACTGCGAACCTTGGCAGACGTCGGGTTAGCACGAAAATAACTGGACACTCGCCGTTTGAGGTTGCGTGCTTTACCGACATAAAGCACTTTACCTTTCGCATCCAGCATCCGATAAACCCCCGGTAATGACGTGAGGGTTTTGAGAAAATCCTTAGCGTCAAAAGGGCTCGGAACCATGATAGCGAAACGTTGCGAAAACGATGATAACCGGCGTGGTTAATATTCTGGGAAAAAACGGGGGATAACCTCAGTCAGGTTATCCCACCGTCTCGGTCCGGGGCGACATCCGACTAGAGTTGAGACTGCTGATAGTTTTCCAATCCTATCCGTTCGATTAATTCTAACTGGGTCTCCAGCCAGTCGATATGCTCTTCCTCGCTGGCCAGAATCGCCGCCAACAGGTCTCGGCTGACGTAATCGCCGCAGGATTCACAGTAGGTGACGGCCTCTTTATACAAAGGGTGCGCCTCACGTTCCAGCATCAGGTCGCATTTCAGTATTTCCTGCACAGTTTCACCGATGTGCAATTTGCCGAGATCTTGTAGGTTGGGCAACCCTTCCAAGAATAAAATACGCTGAATGAGCGTATCGGCATGTTTCATCTCATCGATGGACTCCTCGTGTTCATGAGCGAACAGCTTCTTCAACCCCCAATTGTCTAACATGCGCGCGTGCAAAAAATACTGGTTGATCGAAGTTAACTCGCTTCTTAATGCTCTATTAAGATACTCGATGACCTTAGCGTCACCCTTCATCGTGTTTTCCTCTTTGCTGTGTTAGAGTGAATCGGGATGTGATTTGGATTGAGTCTAAGTCTCTAGTGTAACATTCTTAACGGCAGCTGCTCTAACATCTTATATTTATTGCTTGAATAACAAATAATAATCATTATTATCTGATGCTAGGTAATATTCGAGATTTCCGTAGCTCAACCAAGCGCAACTCTTAGCCGCAATAACCATCGAACCAAGGCAGTGATAGGGCAGCCCATTCATGAGGCCAACGACAGCACAGCAGACCCTTTCCAACACGACGATCGCTGAGCGCTTAAAGCAATGCGGTATAGCCGCGACGCGCCAGCGTTTGCGTATTGCCAAGGCGCTGTTCGAACACGGTGGCCACCCTTCGGCGCAGGATTTATATCAGCTGGTCAATCACCAGCAGCGTACGGTCTGTCGCGCGACGATTTATAACACGCTCAATTTGTTTGTCGACAAAGGCTTGATCCAAGAAGTGTCGGTCGATTCCAGTCAGACTTTTTATGATGGCAATACCGCTCCCCATCATCATATTTTCAATGTCGACACCAGAGAGTTACTGGATGTTGAACCTTCGACAGTCAGCTTCAAAGAATTGCCGCCTCTACCGAAGGGCACGCAACAAGAAGACATTACCCTGATTATCCGGGTGCGCAACGGGGCAAGATAATGTGGTTGGGTTGCAGCTGAGAGAAAACGCTGCGGTCAAGCCTGGATTAGATAAGATGGAATAGTCGAGCCGCTAAGCAATCGTTAATGGAGTCAGCGGAAGGTCGAAATGAGCTCCGCCCACGTTGCGCGTTTCCCGTAATAGGCTACGAACCTGTGGCGCACATTTACCGCACCCCGTACAAACTCCCAACTCTCGTTGCAAGGTTCGAAACTGGGTGGCGCCATCCCGAATAGCCTGGCGGATTTGGCGGTCTGACACCGCTTTACAAACACAGACATACATGGCTAACTTACCTTCCTATACAGACTAATCATGCCGTGTAATTTAATTCTAAATAAGAATCATTGTCAATACGCTTTCCTCGCAGTATCCCATTGATACATTGACCTGACTTCACTTCTACCTCTATATCCTGTACGACACCTCATGCCACCCAATACTCTGCAACAACCTGATCCAACTGATGCTGTTTCCCTGGCCTTGGCCGAAGATATCGGCAGTGGCGATCTGACCGCCGCGCTTATTCCGGAACAAACGCTCGCCGAAGCGAAGGTGATTAGCCGTGAGACAGCGATATTATGCGGTACTGCCTGGTTCGATGAGGTTTTCCGCCAATTGAATCAGCACATCGAAATCGCCTGGCAGGCAAGCGACGGTGAGCGCATTCAAAAACGATCAATTGCTATGTACCTTACAAGGCAAAGCACGCGATGTGTTGAGTGGAGAACGCACCGCCCTGAATTTTCTCCAGTTGCTATCCGGCACAGCTACTCAGGCGGGTCGTTACGCCGCTGCGGTAGCCGGTACCGGGGCGGTGATATTGGACACGCGCAAAACCCTTCCTGGTTTGCGGCAAGCCCAGAAATATGCGGTACGCTGCGGAGGTTGCCGCAATCACCGCTTGGGTTTATTCGATGCCTTTTTGATCAAGGAAAATCATATTCTCGCCGCCGGTTCTATCACTCAGGCCATCAGGCAAGCCAGGCATCTACACACCGATGTCACGCTGGAAGTCGAGGTTGAAAATTTAGCGGAACTGGAAGAAGCCCTTGCGGCCAAGCCCGACATCGTAATGCTGGATAATTTTAGTTTAACCACGATGCGCGAAGCCGTTGCACGGGTGCAGGGCCGGGTCAAATTGGAGGCGTCGGGCAATGTTAATCTGTCCACTGTCCGTGAGATAGCGGAAACCGGCGTAGACTATATTTCAGTGGGCAGCCTTACCAAAGATATTCAAGCCATTGATTTATCGATGCGCTTTAAACAGTTTTAAGAGTCGCAATATTGCGCCATCCTGTCATTACTCACCGGAATCTATCCTTGTCTACAGCGTTGTGACCGGCTTAAGCCGCCGGTCAGCAGTTTTAGCTTTCTTGAATCAGGATCGACAAAGCTATCCAAGAATTTAGGCGGTTACCGCTTCGAGTTACTGCGGAGTGATGTCACGCTGTACAGCCACATGGTGTGTCACAGAACCGTTCTGGTCGCGGATGGGGAATACTTTCCATTCGATCATGAATTCAGAACCGTCTTTGCGGTAATTAATGGTCTTACCGTGAAAATCGCTGCCGACTTTTAGAGTTTCCCTCAATTCGTCAAGCACCGCTTGGTCAGTCTTAGCACCTTGCATGAAGCGTGGCGTTTTACCGATGACTTCTTCCGGCGTGAAGCCTGTCATATCGGTGAAGGCGTTATTGACGAACACAATCTTGTTTCCATCCGAGTGAGCTTCTCCCTCTGTAACCATGATGGAGTGGAAAGCCTGCACTGCGGCTGTCTCGAAAGCGCGAGCGGCAAAATCACCGTCTGCAGCTGAAAGAGTGTTCATAGTATTTCGCTCCCATACGTCAAAGTGGATGAAATCTAAAAAAGGCCCCTCGGATGTAACCATAACGTCACGAGGGGCAGAGGAGGAGTTCAAGAAAGCGATAACACGATGGCTGCCGCCACCAACAGCACCAGTGGGGTGTAGACCAGCGCTGGAACGAATTCGGACGTACCTAACTTTTTCATGGGTGTTTCCTCTTAGTGATTGAGAACTGGCTTATGTTGGCCGCTGATGTAGACAATACATATACAAAAATGTTTGTCAATACTTAATCTATGACATTTGTTCTGACGTTGCTTGCTAAATATGATATACAGAATCTTGCGATGCACGCTCTTTCTGCAGCACACCGCTTCCATAACGATCATTTTTTTACTAGAGCCGAATGATCCTACAGGATTTATATGTCCAAATTATATGGACAATTCCTGGTCGGTCAATAACAAGAAAAAATCGCGGAACCGGCTTGAAAAACCCGCTATCATCCCCATCTCCGCGCCCGGGAGCTTTGGCACTGCGCCGATGGGTTCCGGCAACGCATGTTTCCTGAGCGGTACTCTTGAGAGGAGGATAGGATAGGTATGATTGAGGTTGAGCAACTCAGCAAACGCTTCGGCTCCCGCCTGGCGGTGGATGAGCTGAGTTTTACAGTCGCTTCCGGTGAAGTGTTAGGATTTTGGGTCCGGAACGGGGCCGGAAAATCCACTACGATGAAAATGATCACCGGATTCCTTCGCCCCACAGCCGGTACGGCGCGTATCATCGGTCATGACATTCAGACCGCACCGCTAGCCGCTAAGCGGGAACTGGGTTATCTGCCGGAAGGTGCGCCCGGTTACGGCGATATGTCGGTATTGCAATTCCTGACCTTTATCGCCGACATCCGCGGGCTAAGCGGTGCGCAGCGCCAAAAACGGCTGGACGAGGTCATCGGAGAGATTCACCTGGAAGAGGTGTTGCAGCAAAAGATCGACACATTATCCAAAGGGTTTCGCCGCCGGGTAGGCGTGGCGCAAGCCATCCTGCACGATCCCAAGGTATTGATCATGGACGAGCCCACCGACGGACTAGACCCTAATCAGAAGCACGAAGTCCGCAATCTCATTCACGGTATGGCCAAGGATAAGATCATCGTGATTTCCACTCATATCTTGGAAGAAGTCGAGGCTGTCTGTAGCCGCGCCATCATCATTGCACACGGTCGTTTGTTGGCAGACGGCACCCCCGAACAATTGATGGCCCGGTCCCGTTATCACGGCGCGGTGACTTTGGAACTGGATAATGCCGGTGAGGCGGCCGAACTCATCGGTCAATTACCGGAAGTGGCCGCAGTTGAAACCAATGGCGATGAGTGCCGAATTACCGCCCTACCGAAGCAGGGTAAGTCGCTGATGCCGACAATCAGTCGCTTGCTTGATCAGCACCGTTGGTCGGTGCGCGAACTGCATCAGCAGAAAGGCCGTTTGGACGAGGTATTCCGCGAAGTGACCGGAGGGGCTGCGGCATGAACACCATCGTAACCCTGTTCAATCGTGAACTCAGAGCCTATTTCGCTACTCCGCTAGCCTATGTGTTTATCGTTATCTTCCTGGTGTTAAGCGGGATTTTCACCTTCTATTTGGGAAATTTCTACGACCGCAACCAGGCCGATCTGAATTCGTTCTTCATATTTCATCCCTGGTTGTATTTGTTCCTGATACCCGCGATCGCTATGCGGGTGTGGGCGGACGAGCGCAAAACCGGCACCATCGAGCTGCTGTTCACCTTACCGATCACTATGGGCCAAGCGGTGTTGGCGAAATATCTGGCCGCCTGGGCATTCGTCGCTATCGCCTTGGGGCTGACCTTTCCTATCTGGCTAACGGTGAACTATCTGGGCTATCCCGATAACGGTGTCATTCTGGCCGCTTATGTGGGCAGCCTGCTGATGGCCGGCTGTTATCTCGCTATCGGCGTCTGTATTTCGGCGCTCACCAAGAGTCAGGTTATCGCCTTCATCGTCGGCTTGACGGTCTGTTTTCTATTCACTATGAGCGGTTTTCCGTTGGTGTTGGATTTCTTCCGCGGTTGGCTACCGGGAGCGCTGGTGGATATGGTCGCTTCGCTCAGCGTGCTCACTCACTTTCAGGCCATCAGCCGGGGCGTGCTGGATCTACGCGACGTCGTATATTTCTTCGCCATGATTGTGGCTTGGCTGTACGCCTGCGCCATTTTCATCGATATGAAAAAAGCCGATTAAGGAGTATCGGAAATGTTTGCATTGCTTAAACAAACCCTAAGCCGGTTCTACGACAACGCGCGTAACGAATTGGCTAACAAGAAAGAATTTTCCGGGGCCAGCATCGCGGTGGTCGCGATTCTATTACTGTTGGTCATGACCCTCAGTAATCAGCTGTTTCGCGGGGCGCGCCTGGATTTGACCGAGAATCAACTGTATACCTTGTCGCCGGGTACCGATACCCTACTGAGCCAAATCGATGAGCCGATTAATCTGACTTTCTTTTATTCCGGTGAACTGGCGCGGGGCATCCCGCAAATCAGTACCTATGCCCAACGCGTGCGGGATATGTTGCAGGAGATGGCAACCAAAGCCGATGGGGATCTAAAACTAACCGTTATTGATCCCGAGCCCTTTTCGGACCAAGAAGATCGTGCGGTGCAGTTGGGGATTCAAGCAGTTCCATTAGGCAACGCCGGCGATAAATTGTATTTCGGCTTGGCCGGTAGCAATAGCGTGGGCGATACCGAGACCATCGGCTTTTTCCAACTCGATCGCGAGGAGCTGCTGGAATACGATCTGGCCAAGCTGATTTATCAGTTAAATCTAACCCGCAAGCCGGTGGTCGGCGTACTCAGCACCCTGGATATACAGGGTGGTTTCGATACTCAACGGATGCAACCCAAACCGGCTTGGGTGATCATCGAACAACTGCGGCAATTCTTCGAAGTCAGAACCTTGCAAAAAGGGGTTACCGCAATCCCCGAAGATGTTGAGCTACTGGTGTTAATCCACCCCGCTGAATTACCGGGAAAAACGCTTTATGCCATCGATCAATTCGTGCTCAGTGGTCGCAACGCACTGGTATTCCTGGATAGTTACGCTGAAGCCGCCAATCCGCAAAACGTCAGCGGACCACCCGGTGAAATCGTCCCTCGTCAATCCAATCCCAAGCAGTTATTGCAAGCCTGGGGCGTGGAGTTGAGCGACCAAGAAGTGTTGCTTGACGCCGCTTATGCCCTGCAGGTCCGTACTGACCCCACCCGTCCGCCGTTCTTCCATTACGCGCTATTCGGTATTCCGACCGCCGGTTTGGATCAGCGGGATGTGATTACCCGCGGGTTGAACAGCATCAATGTGGCGTTTCCCGGCTTTCTGAGACCGCTTGCGGATGCCAAGACCACATTTACCCCGCTGTTCCAGTCCAGCGACCAAGCGATGCCCATACCCAGCTACCGGATTCAGCCGGGCATGGATGCGGCCACCTTGCAAAACGGGTTCGAAGCTACCGGAGAACGCTATGTACTGGCTGCGCGGCTGAACGGCAAGATCAACAGCGCGTTCCCGGACGGAGCGCCATCCGATAACGAAGCTGAGGCGGAAGAAAAGGCCGATACCGCGAGTGAGCAAACTGCATCGCCCGATCATTTGAGTGAATCTCAGGGGCCGATCAACATCATGATTGTTGCAGACGTCGATACGTTGGATGATCCACTGTGGATACGGGTGCAAAACTTCCTCGGTCAGCGGATCTCAACCCCGTTGGCGGATAACGGCAATTTCTTCGTCAACGGCGTCGATAACTTGTTGGGTAGCGATGCGCTGATCAGCATCCGCAGCCGGGCGGGTTACAGCCGTCCATTCGAGCGGGTTGAGGATCTGCAACGCGAAGCCGACAGCCGCTTCCGCGTTAAAGAGGAAGAGTTGCAGGCTCGGTTGCGGGAGACCGAGAATAAACTAACCGAATTGCAAAACCGCAAAGACGACAACAACGCCTTGATCCTGAGCCCCGAACAACGCCAGGAATTACTCAATTTCCAACAGGAACAAATCAAGGTGCGGAAGGAATTACGCGATGTGCAACATCAATTGAACGAGGAGATTGATCAACTGGGCGCGGTGTTGAAATTTATCAATATCTTATTGGTACCCCTGCTGTTGGTCGGTGGTGTGATTGCTCTCAATGTGCTGCGGCGGAAACGCTCTGGTAGCGCGCAACTGCCTGGAGGTCAGTCATGAATCGGAAAACTTCTTCGTCCTGGGACTCGTGACCCTCTCGCTCGCCGGGTTCGCTATCGTGTTCGGCTTGCAAGACCGCTGGGCCCACCAGGCGGAACCGATGCAACGGTTTCTGCCCGAATTGGAAGCACGGCTAAACGATATTACCCGCTTGCAAGTGCAGATTGCCGGATCGGATCCGGCCACAGTGGAACGGCAAGGCGAGCGCTGGGTTGTTGCGGAGAAAAACGGTTATCCCGCCGACACCGGTCTGTTACGTCAAGAATTGCTGACTTTAGCGCAATTGGAACGCGTTGAAGCCATGACCAGTATGCCCGAGAAATATGAACGACTGGGGTTGCGAGCTATTGATCAGGAAGGTTCTGCGGCGCGACAAATTCAAGTGTGGGCCGGTGGACAACCGCTGGTGCAGATGCTGGCGGGTAAAAGCGGTCCCGGCAACGGCACCTATGTGCGCTTGCTGGACGATCCGCAAAGCTGGTTAAGTTCAGCCAATATCACTTTACCCAGTCGGCCGGAAGATTGGTTAGATAAGGCGTTGCTCAGCCTGACGCAAAACCAGATTCATCGCATCGTATTGGAATCCCCGGAAGGCGAGACGTATACCTTAACCAACCCTGACCCTAACGCGTTATCGTTCATGTTGGAACCGATACCGGAAGGCAAACGCGTCAAAATGGGCGAACCTCAGCGTATTGCCGGTGCGTTAAACGCACTGCGCTTGACCGATGTGGTTGCCGACACTGCAGCTCCCGAGCATGACACGCCCTGGCATAGCGCCCGGTTCGAGGCCTTCGACGGTCTGGTTATTGAGGCACAAAGCCGGAAAGTTGAGGATCAACATTACCTGAAACTGACCGCCCGGTTCGAAGAAGCCGTAACACAGCCGTTCCGCAATACATCAGAGA
>JAAUQA010000080.1 GCA_012032855.1 Candidatus Competibacteraceae bacterium | reverse complement strand
ACCGCCAAATCCGGCGCCATCGGCAATTTCGAGACCTTCCGGTACACTGTCGTCCCCAGAAGTTCTTTATATTTCTGATTGACGGGGAAGATCTGGACCGTCGAATCCGCCTTTGAGCAAATTCTCAGTTAGGATCCGGCCGACTGAACCCGGTTGCTCGCTGGCTCCGATCACCGCGACGGATTTTGGCTGAAACAGCGCCTCGAGGTTCCTAATACTCATGGTCTAAGACAGGACTTACGCATTGACGAGCATGCCCGAGTTATGGCAAGGGTTAGTTCTTTGAGCGACGCTTAGCCGAATGATCAGGACAACCACCCGACCGCCGACAGTGCATTGTACCCTACCGATGTATATGGGATTTTTGATGAGTGAGCCGAAGTCAGTGACGTGTAGCCGCTTGGCGGAAGTCATGGGGATATCCCACAACAGCGTGAACCGATTTCTCCTGCGGGAAGCCTATGAGCCCGCAGACCTGTTTAACGAAGCCAAGGCACTGCTCAACTTGGTTGGGGGCACTCTGAGCGTCGATGATACGGTCTTGGACAAACCCTACAGTCAGCACATGGCGTTGGTGGGCCACTTCTGGTCGGGCAAACACCACCGCGTGGTGAAGGGCTTGAACCTGGTTACCTTGTACTACACGGATGTGCAGGGATGCAGTTTACCGGTGAACTATCGGGTGGTCGACAAAGCCGCACACAAGACCAAGAACGAGTACTTTCTGGAGATGCTTGAGCAGGTCTTGGCCTGGGGTCTGGAACCGAGCTTCATGACCGGAGATAGCTGGTATTCCTCAGCGAGCAACCTCAAGACGGTAAAAAACCACCGGCTGGGATTGCTGTTCGCGGTGGAAAACAACCGCCGGGTGTCTGTGCAAAAAGGCCACTGGGTACAGGTACAGCAGTTGGACATCCCGCCCGAGGGGCGGCGGGTATGGCTACGCGAGTTCGGCGACGTGAAACTGTTTCGGACGCGGTTGAAAGACCAGCCGCGCCATTAGGTGGTTTTCCTGCCGCCAACGGATACCGAACCGTATTTGAGCTTCGAGCGTTGCGCGTTCGAGAAGCTTCACAACCAACACTGGCGTATTGAGCAGTATCACCGCCTGATCAAACAGGTCTGTCACATCGAACGGTTCCAGGTGCGCGGTAAAGGGCCGATACTCAACCACATCTTCGCCGTCTTGTGCGGCTACTTTGTTACTTACGTTTGGCGAAAGTAAAATGAGGCACTCCTCAAATCTTTACATAGCAGCATTGTTAGCCTCCTCGGCGAGCAACAGCCAGCGCCTGCGCAGTGTTTTCAGATAGGTGCTATGAGTCAGGATCACCACTTCATCATCACATTCAATTCGACTGTGTGCATCGCAGAGCATGAATACGCTTTGCCGATAGAGACATATCACCCGCGCACCTTTGGGCAGGTCCAGGTCTTCTACCAAACCGGTATCCTCTTGGCGGGCCACGAAAGACAGCAGGCGGGCGTCATCCTTGATGATAGCCGACAGTTCCAGGGCGCTCTGGCCAGTCAGCATGTCCGCCAGATAGGAGGCGATCGCGCGGTTGGGAATAATCGTATGTTCCAGACCCAGTTCGATGCAGATATGCTCGAATTCCTCGCTGCTGACCTTGGTAACCACCTTGGGAAACCCCAGCGAGCGGCCTACCAGACTAGCGATGATATTGTTTTGATCGTTGCCGGTCAGGCAAAACAGCAAGTCCGTCTGCCGTGGTGCCGCCTCGCGCAGCAGCGCCGGGCGGGTGCCGTCGCCATGGATAAACCCGCAATCGAGAACGGCGCTGAGCTCATCAATGCGTTCCTTGTCAGATTCGATGATGATGACCTCATGCCCGGCATTCAGCAGCAGACGGCTGGTCACTTCAGTCAGTGTACTGGCCCCGATGAATACGATTCTCATGGATAGTCCTCTTCTTGCCCAACCAGGTTGTGGGATAGCACAGGATCAGCAGCGCCACTATTTCTAAACGGCCCAGTAGCATGTCCAGGCATAAGACGATCTTGAGCAGCGGTTCCAGAGCCGATGCAGTGAGGCCCGCTGAGAGACCCACCGTGGCGGTGGCCGAGACCACTTCGAATAAGGCATTCAGCGGATCGTGTCCATAAGCCAGGAAAGGCAACCAGGATAATAGGATCACCCAGACGTACAGCACTATAATCAGCATGGCGCGTTGCGTTTCATCGTGCTCCAGTCGGATGCCTTGCAAACGCGCCTCGATGACGGCGTGAGAGGGTAATGCGGACCGCAACAAGATCATCTGCAGCAACTTGAGCAAAATCAACAAACGCAAGATTTTTATGCCGCCGGCGGTCGAGCCCATGCTACCCCCTAGCGCCATGGATAAAATCAAAACCCCTTTGCTATCGGCTGGCAGCGTGGCCACATCCACAACCGTAAAACCACTGGTGGTTTGGGCGGACACCGCCATCGCAACAGCCTGGCCGAACGTATTCGTTTCTCCATGATCCGGCCAGGTCAACCATAAGACCAGGGCGACTACCAGCCCGAATAACAGCAGCGTTTGGATTTCCCGATCGTAGGGCAGTTGGCGCCAGCCATTCCGCCAAGCCTGGTAATACAAGGCTAATGGCATGGCGCCGCACAGACAAGCCGTGAGCACCACCGTCCTCACGCCGCCGTTCGCTAGCCCTTCCAAGCTATCGTTGAAGCTGGAGAACCCTCCGGTCGACACCGATGCCAGCGCCTGTACCACCGCATTGAAAGGGTCTTGGCCGAGCGCCATGGCGGCCAGGCTAGCACTCACAGTCAACAGCAGGTACACTGCCATAACCCGTCGTGCATAAGCCCGGCTGCTACCGGGAATATCATCCACATCACCCCCGGCACCTGCCAGGCGCCGTGCGACGGCCCCCGGTCCCATCACCAGCGCCAGGGACATGACCACGACACCCAAACCGCCATACCATTGCAGCCAAGCGCGGGCAAAAACAAAGCTATGGGATTGCGCCTGAACGTCAACTACGGTCGACAAGCCCGTTGTGGTAATCCCTGAGACTGCTTCGAACAGGGCGTCCATCCAGGATAATCCGGCACTGTGCATGAATGAGTAGCTCATCCCCAAGGCAGCCAAAATAAAAGCCAGAGCGGTTATGATCAGGGCTTCGTTAATCTGCATATCAGCAACCACTCGCAGCCGTGTGGCGATCAGCGCCACCAGTGCAAACACGGCGGCTACCGATAGATAAACCAAGCCAGTAGTGTATTCTCCGTAACCTAGCGCAACCGCAAGCGGCGCTAAATTTAGGACGGCAATCACACCACAGAGTTGACCGAGGTATTTGGCAATAACGTTAATGCGGACCCCATAGGCGAGAGCGCTGACACCCTGGTGCAACATACCAACCCTCAATGATGGAAACCTGGATAAAGTAGGGTTCTCCAAGATTTCCCATGGAGACCCCAATACATCGTGGTTTCATGCTTAGCCGAAGAACTAATACCTCTGCAAATCCAAGTGAAGCCGTTAGAACAGCTGGGTCAAGTTTGGCTCGATGTGGGATGCGCAACTCTGCGTTCAGTCCACGCAGTACCTCATAGTGCAAGACGGTGGTCGCCACAACGAGCAAGCACAAATTAGTACAACGAGGGGCATGTGTCTGGTGTTGGTTATGCGGCCAAACGTTCGAACTGAGCGGCTGGCGCCGGTGTGCGGCCGACTACCCGCTTGAACGAAGGGTGAGGCCACTATATGTTCCGCCCGCTGATTGTATACAAAGCCATGCCTTAGTCCAGGGTTTGGCGAAAGCGTAGCAGCGCCAGTCCCGCGAACACGAATACAAATAAGACAAGCACCGAAAGTTCCCACGAAATCGCCGAAGAATCGGCGCCCTTTAGCATCACAGCGCGGATTACCCGCAGGAAATGGGTCAGCGGAAAAATCTCGCCGAGGGTTTGCGCCCAACCCGGCATACCGCGAAACGGGAACATGAACCCGGAAAGCAGCAGCGACGGCAAAAAGAAAAAGAAGGTAAGCTGCATAGCCTGCATCTGTGAAGTTGCCACCGTCGAGATGGTGTAACCCAACAAGACTAGCGCCAACACATAAATTAGAGTGCTCGCAAGCAGCAGCGACAGCGAACCCACAAAAGGTACCGAGAACAGCAGTTTTGCGGCCGCCAGAACCACAACGACCTGAACCGAACCGACGACAAGATAGGGCAGTACCTTGCCAAGCATGATTTCTAACGGGCTGGTGGGCATTGCCAGCAGGTTCTCCATCGTGCCTCGCTCGGTTTCGCGGGTTAGCGCCATGGCGGTCATCATCACCATGGTCAACTGCAAAATGACACCGAGCAGTCCCGGCACAATGTTGTATTGGGTGATGCCCTCGGGGTTATAGCGCCGGTGCACGATCACGTCCAAGGCGTTGGCCGCTTGGCGCGCTGTTTGGGTTTCGGCAGCCTGTTCCCTGAGCAGCGCCTGGGAGGCGACGGTGCTCAGTGTCGACACGGCACCGGAGGCTACCGAAGGATCGGTTGCATCGGCCTCGACCAGGATTTGCCGGATGATCCCCACGTTGCACGCGGCGGGCAAAGTCGGAGGGGATCGTCACCACGAAGGACACCGTTCCCGCTTCGATCAGCGCCTCGGCTTCCGCCGCGCTTTGCACCACATGGTCGAAGCGGTAATAGCCTGTCATTTCCAATGCCGACACCATCGCCCGGGTATAATGGTCTTGGCTCATGGCAACCAACGCGGCGGGCAGACTTTTGGGATCGGTGTTGATCGCAAAGCCAAACAGAATAAGCTGCAATAACGGCACGCCGAGCATCATGGCAAAGGTGATGCGATCACGCCGCATCTGAATCACCTCTTTGCGGAACAGCGCGGACAACCTGCTCAGGGAAAAACTCGTGTTTATCATCTGTTGTTCGCCGTTTGGCCCATCAGTTGAATGAACACGTCCTCAAGACTGGTCTCGCCTCGGCGCGCTATCACGCCTGTTTCTCCGGCTACCCGTTCGACCGCCGCAGCCAAACGGCTACCGTCCTGGCCAACGACGTGCACCGACCGACCAAAAGGCGTGACCTGATCAACACCGGCATGCCGGTTAATCGGCGTGCAGCCGCAGACACGTTCTCTCCGTCAAGAACAAAAGTCATCAGGCCGGCATTGCTTACCACCTCATCAACGGTGCCGCTGGCGACCAGATTGCCGTAGGCGATGTAGTGGATGCGGTGACAACGCTCGGCCTCATCCATGTAATGTGTCGAGACCAGCACGGTCAGCCCGTGCGCAGCCCGTTCATGAATTTCGTCCCAAAATTCGCGCCGTGCCTTGGGGTCTACTCCGGCGGTCGGCTCGTCGAGCAGCAACAACTTGGGCTTGTGCATGATGCAGGCGGCCAGGGCGAGTCGCTGTTTCCAGCCCCCGGACAAGGTGCCTGCCAATTGTTGGCGACGGGTGGTCAGGCCCAAGTCACCGAGTGTGTCGCGTACGGTATCGGCGATGGGCTTGAGCCCGTAAAGCCTTGCCACGAATGTCAGGTTTTCCTCAATCGACAAATCGTCGTAGAAGGAAAACGCTGGGTCATGTAACCGACCTCACGCTTGATATTCAAGCTCTCGGTGCGAATGTCATAGCCAAGCACATGTCCCTCGCCTTCGTCGGGAGTCAGCAGCCCGCACATGACCCGGATCGTGGTCGTTTTGCCAGAACCGTTCGGACCCAGGAAACCGGCAATCTCGCCTTGCGCCACCGTCATCGACACTTGGTTGACGACGGTTTTATCGCCGAAACGCTTGACCAAGCCGCGTACCTCTATGGCATTCATCGTTGGGTATCGGCGAGTTCGACATCCACAATCTGACCGGGCTTCAAGGCGCTGGATGCACTGTCCGGTCGCGCTTCAACGAGATAGACAAGCTTTTGGCGGTTCTCCAGGGAGTACAGCACCGGTGGCGTGAACTCCGGATCGGACGCAACGTAATTCACGGTAGCGGTCATCCCGGAATCACAACCGTCGCACCGTACCGTTAGCTTGGACCCCGGCGACACGCTGGAGAGGGCAACTTCCGATACGTACAGGCGAAGCTTGACCGCGCCGTCTGGCAGCACCGAAATAACCGGTGCCTGAGGTCCGGCGATTTCGCCCGGATTACGAATGATGTCGAATACCTTACCCGATTTCTTAAAGGTCAATGTGCGCTGCGCTAACCGCCATTCGGCATTTTCAAGAACCGCCCGCGCCTGCTCGACGGCAGCCTCCGACGCTTTGATGGCTTCGCTGCGCGCCGGCAGCTTGGCTACGGCCAGATCGGCGTCAAATTCAGCAACCTTAGCTTGCGCCAGAGCGAGATTCGTGGACGCCTCATCGAAATCGGCTTGCGTAGTGGTTCCATCTTTCAGCAGTTTGGTTTGACGCTGGAGGACCCGTCCGGCCTCAGCAGCCTGTGCCTTGGCGGATGCAAGAGAGGCTTCGATGACGGCGATCTCTTCCGCGCGTTTGCCCTGATGCAGGTCCGCCAGTTGTCTTTCTGCTTGTGCCACTGCGGCCCGCGCCTGGGCGACGGCAATTTCGGCGTCGCGCCGTTCCAACTGAACCAAGGGTTGGTTGGCGATAATCTTGTCGCCCCGCTGAACTTCCAATGCAATAATCTGTGCTGTCTCGATCGGCGCAATGAGCACGTACTCTCCTTCGACATAGCCAACCGCGAGGGGTTGCGGCAGGTCACAAGCCGACAGCAGGGAACCGATAAAAGGAATGGCGCAAAGAAAATCAATCATAATGAACCTGCTTTTCCGGAAACCGTTTCCGCCCACCGGTGACGATGTCGAGCAGTTCTTGGGTAGCCGCTTCACCGCGGGCGCTAGCCAATCGCCGCGAGGTTATCGTAGCGGTATTGTCGAGCCACTCGAGGGCGGACTCGGCGGCCATCAGCCGCATGCCATGTTCGGCAGCCAAGGCATCCAAGAGCACTTCGAAAAGAGTAATGTAAAGGTACTCGCGCACAGCCACCGCAGTAAGGTATTTGGAATCGATATAGGGCGAACGGCGTAATGGTTTGGCGCCTTCCACGGCTTCGATGGGGAGCACTTGCACCGAGAGCGGCGTGAAATGGCCGACACCTTCGAAGCCGGCCGACACCACATGCAAACTGCCGATTCTTAATGCCGAATAATCCTCCAGCACATCTTGCGCGAGTCCGAGTAAAAGGTGGGAAAGACCTTCCAAGCTCGCCGGGGCGTCGTAGGTGCGAACGGGAACCAGCGCGCTTTTCGCAAGGGCGGCGCGAACCCGATGCCCAACAGAATAGACCCTTTGAACTGCTTGGCTGTGGGCTTCCGCCACGGCTAATTGTGACAGCCGCGAGTTGTAGTCACCGCAAAGCCCCAAGTCAGAAGCGATCACCAGGAGTCCGGGTGGAATTCCGATATGCCTCGGCTGGCGAATGCCGATTTCGGCGATGACGGTGTTCATTTCGGCGCGATATTGACGCGCGGCCGGCAAAGCGTGCCGCGCACGACGGAAATGATGGGCGGACAGCGAGCGCATGGCGCCCACGGCGTCACGTAATGCGGACAGGGTTTGCAAGCGATGTTGGAGATATTGCTGACGTTTCATGCGCGCGGTCGCGGCAGCTCGTTTGGCTAGGGTCTGCGTTGCGGAATCCGGCCTCGTGCTTCGGTCATCAGCTGCTCGATGGCCTGCTGCCAATCCGCCGCTGGCATTGCACCGCGATCCAGCGCCTCGACGATCTCGGGTACCTGCTGCCCGGCGAGTTCAACCAGTGCTTCGGCGGCAAACACGGCCTGCCAAGGTTGCAAGTCGGTCAACCAATGTTCGCTGACCGCCGTCAATGTCAGGACCTGGTTCGCGATAGTCCGTGGTGAAAAGCGTTTCTGTCGCAACAGTGCTCGCAGGATATGGCCTTCCTGCAACGCGTCCTGGGTGGTGACATCGATGTCCAGTCCGGCCCGGGATAACTTTTCCAGCGTTTCAAAGCGCGATAATTGAATTTTGAGGTTCTTGGCCGCTTTTCGCATCGCTAGAGGCTGTGCCACAGTGCCGATCCGCGACACGCTGCGGCCGATATCAATTGCCGGGCGCAAGTCACGTTCGAAGCGACCCGTGTCGAGATAGATCTGACCGTCGGTGATTGAGATCAGGTTAGTGGGAATATAGGCGGAGATGTCGCCGTCAGTGGTTTCCACCAGCGGAAAAGCGGTCACTGATCCGCCGCCTTGCTCGCTGCTGAGCGCGGCGGCTCGTTCCAACAATTCGGCGTGCACGTAGAAGATGTCGCCCGGATAGGCTTCACGCCCAGGAGGACGATCGAGCAATAGCGCCAGTTCCCGATACGCGTCCGCATGTTTAGTGAGATCGTCGTAGACGACCAGCGCATCGCCACCGGCGTCTCGAAACGATTCAGCCAGCGACGCACCGGCTAACGGAGCCAGGTATTGCAGGCCGGGACTGTCGGAAGCATACGCCGCGACGATTGCCGTGTTGGACAAGCAGCCAATCCGTTCCAGGGTGTCGCGAAGCGCCTGCACGCGCGACATCGGCTGGCCGATCATGACGTAAACACAGGCTACATCACTTGGCCGCTGCGCCGCCACAAAGTCGATCGCCAGTGCCGTTTTGCCCACATTGCGATCGCCAATGATCAGTTCACGCTGCCCGCGTCCAATGGGGATGGCCGCGTCCACCGCCAGCACGCCCGTCCACAAGGTTTGTTCGACGCTTCTTCGCTGGATGATCTCGGGCGCCGGACGAAACAGCGGCGAGCGGTGGTCGGTGGCCAGCGGCGGACCTTCGTCCAGGGGATTACCGAGGGGATCGAGAACACGGCCCAATGCCTCCGGACCGACCGGCAGTTCAGGCAACCGTCGCAGGCCGATGACGCCATCACCGGCGCGGACGCGAGAAGCCCCGGCTAACAGCACCGCACCCAATTCGCCGGCGCGCAAATCGAATGCGATGCCAAAGGCACCCGAATCAAAAGCCAGCAGCTCTTCGTAACACACGTCTTCCAGACCCGCCACCACCGCTACGCCGTCGCCCACCCGGCAGACCACCCCACGTGGTTTAAGTCCATCGGCCAGCCGCACGGACTTGGCAGCTGCAAACAAGGCTTCTTCGACAGATGATGGCGCTTTAGACATCGTTGGCGCTTTGCAGGGGGTTGCGGTTGTTTTCCCGATGATTCATGGCTTTGACCAGTGCTTGACGCGCGAATTGGGTCAGGCCGCGTACCGAAGCATCAATTAAGCCTTTACCCGTCGAGATGCGAATGCCTGCCCCCAAACCCTTGACAGTCTTGAAGTTCGCCGCATCTGTGGCAGTTCCAAGTGTATTGCGCAACACCCCAAGGTGTTCCGGGGAAAGTGGCTCCGCCGACTCCACTGTTACCGGCGGAAGCGCGCCTTGCGGCAAGGAACCCAATTGCTGGCAGGCTGCCCTGATCAAGGCGGAGTGCAGGTCAGGTCCGCCGATTTGACTGAGCAAATGTCCTACGGTCTCGGCAGCGGCAGCGGCTGAGACTTCCGCCAACCGGTCGCGTTGCATCTCCGATATCCGGGCCGCCTGACGATGCCCTTGCTCGCGTTCCCGTTCCGCCGCCGTGCGTGCTCGGCGAGTATCTGATCGGCTTGCCGACGCGCCGCTTCAAGCTCGCGCGTGCGCAGCGCGGTCAGTTCCGATTGCAGCGTGGTGCGTGTCGTGTTGATCTCCTGCTGCGCCTTCTCCGCCGCGGCGATGGCGGCCTCCGGGGTCGTGAGGTTCGCGCTCATGACCTCGAAGATGCGCAGCACCTTCGACGTCTCGCCGGCCCTCTCCGCACGGTCGTCGTCGTTCCTCGGCGAACGCCACGCCGCCTGCGACGCGGCCGCAACACTCAGCAATCCAGCCATTGCGATCCAGCGCACGGAGCCTCCTCGT
>JAAUQA010000524.1 GCA_012032855.1 Candidatus Competibacteraceae bacterium | reverse complement strand
TCAGTATTCTCTGTGACCAGGCCCCGCAAGAAGCCTATGTGGATCCGGGGGCTCACAAAGGTACACCACGACACCCCCGGCGATACCCAGGTCTTTATCGCCGGGCAGCAGCGGGGCATCACCGCTCGACAACGTAAACGACTCAACCGACGCAACACTATCGAACCGATCATCGGTCATATGAAAGCCGATGGTAAGTTGGGGCGCTGCTTCCTTCACGGCGAACTCGGCGATGCCGTGAATGTCATCCTCTGCGCCGTCGGCCAGAACCTGCGCAAGCTGCTGCGCTGGCTTTTTTGCGCTTGGTATTGCTGCCTCTTTGGTCGATGCTTTCTGCGTATTCCGCTTAATGACTCACTAATATTAGGATCGGACTCATCACTATTCGGCCAAGTGGCATCGCTTCAAACACTTTGAGTAAAAAACACCTTATTCAGGGGCGACTACATCGGCTGCATCTCGGTACTCTTTGGCATCCAAAAGCCCGTCATTATCTACATCAGCCACGGAGAACTCCAAAATTCCGGCATCGCGGGCTTCTTCGGCTGTCACTCGCCCATCGCCATTGTCATCGGTTTCCTCAAATGAATTAAACACTTCAGGGACGGGTTTGGGTGTTTTCTCGACATCTACGACTTCACCATTCTTTTTCGTGATAGTTGTTGTCACACCCTGAGCCCACAGGTTTGGCGATACTAATAGAATCAGTAATAAAGCCGTTATTTTCATGATCTGACTCCTCGCTCAAATTACCGATGCTTGTCGTCGTCGCTGCTGGTAATGTCCTTAACCTTGTCCGCTACTTTTTCTGTGACCTCCTTGATCTTACTGGATAATTGGTCAATCTTTCGCTCGCGCTTCAATTCATCGTTGCCCGTCAAAATGCCGGTGGCTTCCATAACGCGACCTTTTATATCGTTTTGTGTGCTAGTGCTCATAATAATCACCTCATTTTCAGTGTTAGAAATAGAAACAGTATCAACCAACCGATAAAGCTTCTGTTTTAATAACTTTGACGCCCGCAATGGCTTCAACCGAATCGACAATTTGCTGAAGATTATGAGTTCCAGGGACGAAACCAACCAGTGTTACTAAGCCTTCCCGCGTTACCACAGCCACATCTGGCGCACCGTACGTACTCAAGATACGCAACACTTGCAGGGTAATCTCAGCGTCCTCAGGAGCTACCCCAGCAGACTCGATTAGCATTTCCTCACTAACGGGGATATGCGTAGCATCGGGAGGAGCGATGCGATCCATCGAACTCCTATAGGTGTCTGATGGTGTTGTACCCTGCTGTATTGATGCCACTAGATCGGAAGAAAACGCAGTGCCTGTGAATAAACCGCACGCCAAACAAATTGCGATTTGCGATTTGCTGGGTTTCATAGTCGGCCCCTTCTCGTTGCTTCAGTTTGAAGTTCAGTTCTTCTGGTATACTTACAATACAGACTTGAGATTATTCCGCTTTTTCCTCTTCGCTAGGCATTTCTACGCTGACTGTGGGGACTTCGATTTGTTTATTCTCGACTTTAACGTCAACATCGGGAACAGGTACGTCGACGTTTTTGGTGCCGACCTCAATATCGGGAGTCTCAATCTCCAATTTAGGCAGCTTGCCAGCCTTTGCATCGACATCGACATCGACGCTAGGCAATTTCCCTTCTTGCGTTTTAACCACTTCATATTTCGGTAATTGTCCACTTTCCGTTTTACGTCGACATCGACGCTAGGCAATTCCCCTTCTTCTTTCACCTGAACGTCACAACCTATCAGAAATGCTGTTGCGAGAATAGGAATACCAACGGAAAAAATCGACTTATGGATGGCATTGGATTTTTTCATCACGATGACTCCTCAATATATGCTTCGAAACAAATGGTTTGCTAAAAAAAGCTCGTCTATCAGGCTTTAGCAATCACTGTGCCACGATTGAAAGTTCAAGCTAAAAACCTATTGAATCGTAGGTTTTGCGTGCATAATGGCTATGCTTTACCAGCATATAAGTCAGTTTGTCCCAATCACGCATCCGACTTGCCGAAACCAGGAATAATGTATTTTGGGAAGGACACCGGTAAGAAATACAGAGTAACTTGTAATTTTTTCAAAACGGTTGCCAAGGAATCGCCATATAGTGAGAAAATGCAACAAATCGCCCGTTCGGCATATGAATTGCTCTGGTCGATTATCGTTATTAAGCAACTGAGAGAACGCTGATATGGTTCAAACCACAACTATCAACAAAACGTATGGAACAGATCATGCGACGAGAAACCGCCTCCATCGCATGGCTTGGTTTCTGGATAATGCCATTCCCGTACCCGGTATGGGGGGATACCGAATCGGCGTCGATGGGCTTATAGGCCTAATTCCCGGTGTTGGCGATGCCTTCGGGGCGGTACTATCCACCTATATTCTAGGTGAAGCCGCTCGTTTGGGGGTGCCGAAAAGCGTTTTATTGCGGATGCTTTTCAATATCGTTATCGAATCCATTATCGGCCTTATTCCCTTCGCCGGTGATATTTTCGATATGGCATGGAAATCCAATCTGCGCAATGTGAAGTTATTGGATAATTATTTGGATAACCCAAGAACGACAACTCGATCAAGTCGGTTTCTGGCCTTCGGTATAGTCACTACAGCGTTGCTAGTTGTACTTTTCGTTTTCGCGCTAGGTATTATGGTGTTACAATGGGTTGTAAGTCTATTGATATCGTGACAATAAATAAAAGGCTTGATGTATTGCGCTTATTATTAACCACATGTTTGCTAACGTGGCTTCCTTCTTGCTTTTTTCAACATAACGATATAAATGATCAACAACATGAGAAAAGCAACCAGAGCAAGCCACGCCAGCAAACCACCCGCCTCAAACAAGCCAAAATACGCGCTGGTCATTATTGCTATCACACAAATCAAAATCGGCAAAACGAGGAATAAATCAGTAACCATTGGAAGGCCTTAAGCGTTATTCATAATGAATTTCCGCACTTATAGACCACAAGCTGAATGCGAAAATTCCACCACAGCATGTGGTCAAATGCATGGGCTTTATTTCTTAGCTACAGAGTTTTCAATATGCATTAATAAATGAATCGGCATGGTTGAAATAGCCAGTAATGTCCTTTAGTGTCACAGTTTGAAAACCTGCTTTGAGGATTTTGAACAGATCGCTGAGAGTTCTTGGTTTATGTTTCTTAATAAAATGTTTGATTTTAGAAAACATTTCTTCAATCGGATTTAATTCTGGCGAGTACGGTGGAAGGTATAAGTAGTTGACTTGGTTCTTTCGCAAGAACTTCCGAAC
>JAAUQA010000523.1 GCA_012032855.1 Candidatus Competibacteraceae bacterium | reverse complement strand
TGTTCGTCAATGCCATGACCACGGTATCGGCGGTGGTGTTTCTTTACTCCCCGGACACCACCTTGGCCTCGGTGGCCATGCTGAATATGGACGACGCCGGAGACATCGCGCCGGCAGCGGCGATGGGCATGATGATTTTTTACACCAACGTGAGCGCGCGACTGGCCTATCTGGGCATTAACCACCTGCTTTTTCGCAGTACTCAAACGTGGCGCAAGCGCTAGAGGAGATTGAATGAGTCATTACGATCTCGCCGTAGTCGGCGGTGGAATCATTGGCTTGGCCCACGCCTTGGCCGCTGTCAAACGCGGCAAACGAGTCGTGCTGATCGAACGGGACGCCCGGGCCGTAGGCGCGTCGATCCGCAATTTCGGCTTCGTTACCGTAACCGGCCAACAGGCCGGCCAAGCCTGGGAACGGGCGATGCGTTCCCGGGATATTTGGGATGAAGTCGCCCATGCCGCCGGTATCCCAATCATCCACCGGGGACTGGCGGTGGCGGCGCGCAGTCCCGAAGCGCTAGCCGTGCTGGAAGAATTCACCGCCACCATCATGGGCGAAGACTGCCAGTTGCTGACCGCCGACGAGGCGCTGCACCGCGTTCCGATGTTGCGTCCGGAAGGCGTCGTCGGTTGCTTGTGGAGCCCGCATGAACGGCGGGTAGAATCGCGCGAAGCAATTCCCGAGCTGACCGCCTATCTGGCCGAGTTGGGCGTGACGGTCATGACGGGCACTTTGGTCAAGGCGGTCGAGCCGCCCGTTATCGAAACAACAGCAGGGGTCGTTCACGCCGATGCGTGCGTGGTCTGTCCCGGTGACGATTTCCTCACCCTGTTCCCGGAACGTATCGCCACCTATGGACTGCGTCGCTCTAAGCTGCATATGTTGCGGCTGGCACCCCAACCGGGCACTTGGACATTGCCGGGATCGGTGATGGCGGATTTGAGTCTGGTTCGGTATTTGGGCTACGCCGAACTGCCCGCGGCAGCGGTTCTGCACGCGAAGTTGGCACGGGAAAAGCCTGAAGCCCTGGCAAACGGTGTCCATTTGATCGTCGTGCAAAGCGCTGACGGTTCGCTGGTGGTGGGCGATTCCCATCACTATGACGACACACCCGATCCCTTCGCCCCCAACGCGGTGGACAGCATCATTCTCGACTGCGCCAACGAGGTGCTGGACATCCCCAATCCCCAAGTCATTGAACGCTGGACCGGGGTATACGCTTCCAGTAGCGAGCAACTGGCGTTGATCGATCGCCCCAGCGAGGCGGTGCGTATTGTGATGGTCACTAGCGGCACCGGGGCCAGCACCGGTTTCGCCATCGGCGAAGAAGTGATCGCCGATCTGTTCGGCGCTTAACGGAGCAATCAAAATGACTGAATCCTTGGCTGTTAGAGCCGTTATCTTCGACTGGGCCGGCACCGTGGTGGACTACGGCAGCCGCGCGCCTATGCAGGCATTTGTGGAAGTCTTCAAACAATTCAAGATCGATATCACCATTGAGGAAGCCCGCATCCCGATGGGTTTGCCCAAATGGGATCATATCCAAGCGCTGGGGCGTCTGCCGAGAATTGCCGAAGCGTGGCGGCGGGCTCACGGACGGGAATTTAGCAATGCCGATATCGACGCCATTTACGAAGTGTTCGTGCCCATGAACGCGGAGGTCATCCCCGATTACGCGGAACTGATTCCCGGCGCGTTGGACACGGTGCGGGAATTGCGAAACCGGGGCCTCAAGATCGGCTCCACTACCGGCTATGTGCACGAAATCATGGATGTGCTGGTGCCGTTGGCCGCTAAACAAGGGTTTGCACCGGATTGCATGGTGTGCGCCGGTGATTTGGCGGCTGGTCGGCCTACCCCATTAATGATGTACCGGTGTTTTATTGATCTCAATGCCTGGCCGGCGGCGGCCTGCGTCAAGGTGGATGATACCGAACCGGGCATCGCCGAGGGTTTGGCGGCTGGCACTTGGACCGTCGGGGTTGCGACGACCGGCAATGGCTTTGGGTTGTCGCCCCAGGAATCCGCCGCTCTATCGCCCGAGGAGTTTGCCCAGCGCCGTGCGAAATCAGCCCAGGAGTTGGAGGCGGCGGGCGCTCATTTTGTGATTGATGGAGTCAGCGATTTACTGCCGGTGATCGAAGAGATCAATAACCGATTGAGTCGGGGTGAGCGTCCTTGTTAGTGGTCAGGAGATCTCGGACAGTCTTGTTTGCTTACCGCTCAGCTTCACGAATCTCATAACACAAATCAATGATCAGGATGAATGAGTTTAACTTGCGGGAAGTAAGTTTTATATTTATCCAGATCCCTTGTGATTAAATCAAATTGCGAAACGGAAGCATGAGCGCCAATAAAAATGAATCAACAAAAACGCCATTCATTAGCGTTATCTAGTGAGATCAATAATTTCATTCGTCGACATCTTGACTGTCGCTATTCCTCTCAATTTCTCGAATTTCTTCGTCGCTTTTCGATAGTTTGTTTTTGCTATATAAAAATCGCTCATTTTCTTCAACGAATTCAACTTCCGTTTCAGACGTTATACCCAAAACTTCCCTGACATTTCTAGGTATCGTCACCTGCCCTTTTGTAGTCACGCGCATCGAAACAGCTCCATACAGATAAAGTAATACAATTTTAGTATATACTTTTCATCGTTTTCAAGACACGCCTTTGGCGCGTCGGCTGTATTTGCCTTGTTAGCCGATGTTTTTGTTGCCAATAAATTGTTCATAATAGTAATTTGATGTTTTCTCATCGCCTAAAGCGATATCCAGCATAAATTGCATAGCTATTGTTGGGCCAGGGATTACCTCATCCTCAATGATTTCTTGATGGGAGAGATCCGGATCTGTTGGTATTTCAATATTGATTACCCACCAATGAGCAATTTTATGCTGGAGTTTGATGAGCGCCTGAAACTCGGCACTGAAGTTTTCCGGTAGACCCGTGGTGCCGATAATTTTGAATAAGCTATGGCTTAAGCTGTTTCTAAGGTCTTTAATATCTATTAACTTTCGATATCATCTTGCTTGATTGCTCCATTTTCCATAAACCAATCAAGCGATGCGTACACAGCGCTTTTGTTTCTGGAAAGAACTTTGTTCTTGTATTCATCACATGGCGCTTCTTCTTCCGGAATTCCGATGCAATAGAAAATTCTAAAGACACATTATTCATAGCAGACAATTTATACCTTACAATAGATGTAAAGTCACTTTTAAAAAACGATGTGGTTATTATAAAGTGTTTTTTGGAAAATTGGACTGCCCTAAGCTAAAAATTGATGCACAGGGAAATATA
>JAAUQA010000522.1 GCA_012032855.1 Candidatus Competibacteraceae bacterium | reverse complement strand
TCCAACTCTGCTACTTTATCCGGATCCGGGCAAAAGAACGGATTATCGTCCACAGTGTCCCAGATGATTTTTTCCGGGCGGATTGGGCCTAACTGGGACAAATAACCGTTGATTTCCACCCCGTAGCGTTCGTGCAGAAATTTCCGGGCAATCGTACCGGCAGCGACCCGCAGGGCGGTTTCCCGTGCCGAGGAACGACCGCCGCCGCGATAATCACGGATACCGTATTTCTGCTGATAGGTGTAATCGGCATGTCCCGGGCGAAAGCGATCCATGATATTGCCGTAGTCTTTGGATTTCTGATCCACATTTTCAATCAGCAAACCGATCGGCACGCCGGTGGTGAGACCCTCGAATACGCCGGATAGAATTTTTACCTGATCGGGTTCGCGGCGCTGGGTGGTATGCCGGCTTTTACCGGGCCGACGGCGTTCCAATTGGGCTTGGATATCCGACTCTGATAACGCCATGCCGGGCGGACAGCCGTCTACTATGGCACCCAGCGCGGGACCGTGACTTTCGCCGAAGGTAGTAACGGTAAACAGTTTGCCGAAGCTATTGCCAGCCATGTATAGGATTCACATAGGTTGGGAGTCAGCGTCAATGACGCCCACTCAAAGAAACAAAAACCGCCCCGGCGTTACTCAGACTTGCACCGAGGCGGTTCGGTCGGGCAGGAACAGAACGCCTAATGCGTCATCGTTGCCAAATCGAACTCCAGGGTTTCGCCACCGATGAGCTTGCGCACTTCGCCCCGACAGCCGATTTGAATAGGCGCCACTTTCGGCTTGCGGCTGATGACCTTGAGCTTGTCAGGGGTCGATTCCAGTACTAACAGATGGTCACGGTAGCGGATACGCATACGCAGCTGCAGCAATTCGTCGGGTAGACACGGGTTGAGCCACAGCACGTCGTTGCGCATTTCCAGACCCGTGTAACAACGTTGCACCAGATCGACGCTACCAGCCATTGCCCCTAAGTGAATACCTTCCCGTGTGGTACCGCCTTGGGAATCGGAAATATCGCTTTCCAGAGCTTCCATGAAGAACTTCCAGGAATGAACTCGATCAGAACGGGCCAACACCCAAGCATGGACGATCCGGCTCAAGGTGGAACCGTGAGAGGTCCGGTTCATATAATATTCAATGTGCTGGGGGATGTTCTCTGTATCGAAGGTATAGCCTAGCCGATTGAGCAGTTCCGTTACTTCGTCGGAGGATAACAGATAAAACAGCATCAACAAGTCCGCTTGCTTGGATAGCTTATAACGGTTCGCCGAGTCACCCTCGGCTTCCAGAATCCGATCTAGTCGGTGGATATCGCCATATTTTTCCCGATAAGCCTGCCAGTCCAACTCCTGTAATTCTTCATAGCCCTCGAATTGGCTGATAATGCCTTCCGCATTAAAAGCTACCCGCATTTTGGTGCTGACATTGCGCCAATGCTGCAGTTCTTCTTGCGATAAGTTGATCGCCTTGCAGATTTCCCGGCTGCGATAATCCGACATCAATTCCAATACATCTAACGCGCGGCACAACACCCATACCGCCATCAGATTGGTGTAGGCATTGTTGTTCAAGCCCGGATGATCCGCGTCGGGATAGGCTTCGTGATATTCATCCGGCCCCATGACGCCGAGGATTTCATAGCGATCCAAACCGGGATTATAGGTCGCGGTACTGGCCCAGTAACGGGCGATTTCCAATAGCGTTTCCGCACCGTGATAGGCCAGAAACTCCATGTCCAAGGTGGCTTGGTAGTATTGCCAGATGTTAAAAGCTATAGCGATATTGACATGACGTTGCAAATGACTGCCGTCGGGAAGCCAACGCCCTGATCGAGGATTAAGATGCAGCAATTGAGTTTCTTCCCGCCCGTTGCTGCCACTTTGCCACGGGTACATCGCCCCTTTATGACCGGCTTGGCTCGCCGCCGCCCGCGCTTCGTTCAGACGTCGGCAGCGATACAGCAGCAGTGAGCGAGTGATTTCCGGAATGCGGAAATTCAGCAGCGGGAAAATAAACAGCTCATCCCAGAACACATGGCCACGATAAGCCTCGCCATGCCAACCTCGCGCCGGCACGCCGATATCGAGATCCGCGGTATGTGGAGAAACGGTTTGCAGCAAATGGAACAGATGCAAGCGCACAATCAGCCCAACCCGCCCCCCTTCGTCGGGATTTTTCCATATGCCTTCCGAATTGAAACGCCGGCCCAGTTGTTGCCAAGCCTGGCTGTGATCGGCCAATAACTCATCGAAACCATTCTCGACCCGCACAATCGCTTTGCGCGAATCATGGCCGCATTCGGAAATCGCCGGATCACGGGAAGTAAACAAAGAAACCACTTTCTCGATGGTAATGGAACTGCCTTGATCCATATACAAGTGAATATTATCGGCAATATAGCCTGATTCTTCCTCTTTACGTCGTTCCGTTACCACTGGTTTGCCGTTGCGGAAGACCCGAGTGCGTGCGGTTTCCGCTACTCGCAATTCGGACTGGATGGTCTGCACCTTAAGAAAAATCGTTTCATCGTCAACGACGCGGGTTTCCAGCGGTTCCAGATGCTTGCTGTTTAGAGTCCGGTAGCGTTCCACGCCGGCGTTGATCACCCGTCCATCCAATGCGGAACGGATCTCAATCGGTCCCGACCAATTGACTGCTGTCAAGGTGGTTTCCAGAGCCGCTAGGTGGGGATTAGCCATATGCACTAGGCGGCGTTCTTTGAGCTTGATTTCGCGGCCGTCCTTATCGCGGAAATGAATGTTGCGGGTCAGGATACCCTGGCGCATATCTAGCTCTTGGCGATAGGACAGCACCTCCCCGGCTTGCAGCCTAAACCAATTGCCGTTACCGATGCGAAAGGTCAGCGGTAACCAGTTGGGAAAGTTGACCAGATCCTCGTTTTGGATCATCCGGTCGCCCATCTTGGTGTCCAGCCGGTTGTACCCCCCTGCCAGATAAGTACCCGGATAATGAATGTCATCCGCTTCAGTTTCCGGCGCTGCGGCGCGGGTGCAGAAATAGCCGTTGCCTAGAGTGCACAGCGCCTCCCGCAAGCCTTCCTCGCCAGGATCAAACCCTTCGTAGACCAGCAACCATTCATTCATTAAGCGTTCTCCTCAAGGACGGGGATTAATTTCGCGAAGAAACGTTCTACTTCCGCAGGGTCGCGCAAGCTGTAATGCGCCGCGCTCGGGCGGGGCTCTTCCATGACTACGATGCCAACCCCTTCCGTGCGCAGCGCTTTGAAAGCATCTTCGTCGGTCACGTCATCACCCCATAAACACCGGCAACACATCGGGCCG
>JAAUQA010000521.1 GCA_012032855.1 Candidatus Competibacteraceae bacterium | reverse complement strand
TCTCTAAACTGGCGATCACCGAAACGGAAGATATTGTTGATTTTCCCACTGGTCCGGCGCTCACCATTCATGAGCTCGACGGCGACGCCAATACTGTGCCGGTGCAGCGAATGGGACGAGGCGCGCTCCGCATTCGAATCGGCGGGGACGACTGGCATGCCGATGTCATCACCGCCCACCTCAAATCCAAGTTGTTAACGTTTAAACGTCCGGGTTACAGTAGTTTTTCTCCGAGAGATGAGGATGAGCGGGCCCAGGTTGCCGGTATTGCTCTGTTGCGCCGGACGGCCGAGGCGGTGACGCTGCGCCTGCGTATCAATGCCCTGTTAGCGCACAACGCTGATTGTCCTCTGCTGCTGCTCGGTGACTTCAACGACGTCCCGGAAGCGCAGACCTCGCTGATCCTGTGCGGCCCACCCGGTAGCACGATCGGCACGCGCGGTTTTGATCGCCCTGACCAAGGTGACGACACCCGCCTATTCAACCTCGCACCGCTTATCCCGCAAGAGCGGCTCTATTCTCGAATCCATGCCGGGCGTGGCGAACTGCTCGACCAGATCTTTGCCTCGGAAGAATTCTTAGCTCGGGATGCAGACCAACGCCGCCGGTTGCCTGCCGTAGACAGCTGGATCGACTTTGCCGATGGCTTACCCTCAGTCACAGATGATGCGGGTCAACGGGCACAGGACATCGCCCCTGATCATGCGCCGGTAACCGCGGTATTCACGCTTTGATAAGTCGCGTAATCGCGACGATCACCTTTTACTCGACCCTTACCCGGTGAGTTCATCATGTGGTAGTGTGTTTCTTATTCGAATGTGCACGGTAAAGGTGACTCAGCCATGGCAATGGCCCTAGACCAAATGGTTATCCAAGAACCGACATTACGCGGAGGGCGTCCAATCATCGCTGGGACCGGGACGACGGTGCGGACCATCGCTGAGCTTTACAATCTGGGGCTTGCAGCTGAGGACATTGCCGGTGAATTACCACTCAGCTTGGCCCAAATTTATGCGACGTTGGCTTACTATCACTTGAATAGTACAGAAATCGATGCGGATATCGCCGCTGATTCGGAAGAAAATCTGAAACAAGCGGCCTATAACACGGCCAGTGTCTGAGCCGATCCTATTATATTTGGATGAGGATGCCATGCGGGCGAGCATTGTTCGCGGGTTGCGATTCCATCCAATCAATGTGACGAAATCGCTCAATGCCAATCTCATCCGCCAGCGGCGGGCGCTTTCCTTCGCGACAAATACACGAATGCACAGCTCTAGCGTTGGATGGAGTCCCGAATGTCTCGGCTCTATTATCAACCATACCGCCATGCGTAAGACCTCGCTCAAATGGTGATGGGATATCCCGCTGTCGGTGGCCTACATCATCACTATGAGCGACGGGCGACTCGAAGATGAGTGTTCTGATTTTCGGGAAACCGGATTTAGGGTTAACTTCACCTACGCCCTGACAGTTTCGAGCGCGGCTTGACCGAGCAGCAAATTGTATCTACGATTTGTCCATGATCACCTGGGATGAGTCGAAGCGCGTGAATAACCTTGCCGGGCACGGCATTTAATTTCATGCCGCTATGCCGACAAAACCCAAACCCGACGCTACTTTGCCGAAGTTCAGCCCTGAGCAAATTGCCGCCGCCCGCACTGACGCACCGGAAGCGACCGCCCCTGACGGCATCGATTGGAGCCGAGCGGTGCTTACCGAAGGGGGCGGTGTCAAGGCTACTCTAACCAGCTTGCGCCGTCAGCGCGGACCCAACAAACGACCGGTCAAAGAACAGGTAGCCATTCGCTTTTCTCCGGAAGTTCTGGCGTATTTTCGTGCCCAAGGCCGGGGCTGGCAAACCCGCATGGATGAAGCGCTGAAGGAATTTATCAAGTCGCATCGTTCCACCGAGTAGGCCGGTACTGTCAGCTTGCCAGGGTCAAATGCTGGCTCAGATCTACAGTGAGAAGGTGGCCTTAAGGAGCGCAAGCAGTACCGTGACTAAAACGTGACGCACTCCTGACCCGAACGGTAATTTATTGGCCTTTACAGTCACTCAAGCGCCTAAACACGCCTAACTTTAGCGGCGTTAAGCACGTTAGCAGGTAGTAAGTGCTATCTGTATGGCGCTAAGTCATATCTCAAGGGATACCGTTTGCCGGTTTTTCATGGGGTCCAGGGCAATTGATTGACATGCTTGGTAAGGCTCATACACTGACTCTGTCCCACTGCTCTTCCAAACGCTTCAGCGATACCGGCATTGCGGTTTTGAGTTCCTGGGCGAACATAGAAACCCGTAACTCTTCCAACTGCCAACGGAATCGTTCCAGTTCAGGATCAATCATGCCGCGTGTGCTGTTTTGCTTCCAGTGCGTTTTGCACCGTTCCCAGAGTCGGCTGATGTCGACACGCCGTTGTTGATCTTTATCGGGGGCCTGTTTGATTTTACGCAGCCGTGCCGCGATCGCTTTCAGATAACGCGGCAGATGCTGCCGCCATTCGGGCGGGGTCTGGGTTACGAAGCCAGGATAAATCAACCAAGCCAATTGCTCATGAATATCTTCAATGGCTTCAAACCAGCCGGGCGGTAAATCCCCATTCAGAATCTTGCGTACCTCATGATAAGCCGCCAGCGTGTCCTGTACGCTGGAACAAAGCTCATTGGCTACGCTCTGCAAGCGCGGCTTGCCTTGATTCAAGCAAGTGGAGAAGGCTTCCCGGGTACGCGGTAGCGGGGCGGAATTCAAGAATGTTTGATCTAAAATGGCAGTCAATAAATCCTCGCGTAGATCCTCCTGGGTGCCCACGCCCACGTAATACAGACTCATGGTTTGTAGGCCCGGTAAATTGCGTTTCAAGCGCTGTATTGGCTCGCGTAATTGCAAGGTCAGCAACCGCCGAATGCCGCTGCGCAGCAGAGTTTCCGCCTGCTCCGGCGCATCGACTAAACGCAACGCCAAGCTGCCGTCGGGTTGTGGGCACAGGGTTGGATAGCCCTTCAGGCTAATATCGTTGCGGACGAATTCCACTTGGGTCGGTAATTCGCCGAAATTCCAGTCGCGGACATTGTCCCGTTCGAATTCAGGAGTCGGCAATGCCGCGAAGCTGTCCTGAGCTTCCCCTTTGAGACCGGCCTTAATGCGTTCCAAATCCCGCCCTTGCACCAGCACCTTGCCGTCCGCATCCAACACCCGCAACCGCATGCGTAATGATCGGTCAGCGTGTGGGGTTGCCAAGCATCGGACGGAATCTCGACACCGGTCATTTTATGCAACGCGGTTGCCATAGAATCGGTCAACGCGCACTTGCCGGGTGCAAAACCT
>JAAUQA010000079.1 GCA_012032855.1 Candidatus Competibacteraceae bacterium | reverse complement strand
GCACTAAAGTGCCGAGTTTTTTCTACAATCGACGGTAAACAAAGATGGGTCAGGATTTCCTCTGCCTCTGGTACAGGGATGGTGTATTCATACTCACTGCGAGAGATGCCAACGGTAGCGCTTTTAATGTTCAAATACGCCTTGTCACCGGCGATCCGCACCCGCACCGAGCGGGTTTCGTCGCTGACCAGATACCCCTGGCGCAGGGTGGACGAACGATACACTTGGTCTCGCCAACGGTCATCCCGCACTAAAAATTTATGCTCGATTTCTTTGCCCATTGCTTACTCGCTTGAACCATACCGCTACCCAATGGTATGTCAAAGCCACTGATTTGTGTATGCTGCCGCCACCGTTCATCAGGTGAATCATGCGCATCATTTCCTGCAATACCAACGGCATCCGCTCTGCGGCCCGCAAGGGCTTTTTTAACTGGCTCAGCTTGCAGGCAGCTGATGTGGTCTGCATTCAAGAGACCAAAGCTCAGGAACTGCAACTGGATACCGATCTTTACTACCCCGAAGGGTATCATTGCTATTATCACGACGCGCAAAAGCGTGGTTACAGTGGGGTAGCTCTGTATGCTCGAAGTCAACCCGATGAGGTTTTAACCGGGTTCGGTTGGCCTGACATCGACGCCGAGGGGCGTTATCTGGAAGCCCGATTCGGTCGCTTGAGCGTCGCTTCGCTTTATCTACCGTCGGGTTCGTCGAGTGAGACCCGCCAGGCGGTCAAATTCGATCTCATGGCGCGCCTGAGCGAGCGCTTTCGCACCCTGCGCAAAGATGGACGGGAGTATATCCTTTGCGGAGACTGGAATATCGCCCATCGCGCCATCGACTTGAAAAATTGGCGTAGCAATCAGAAAAACTCCGGTTTTCTCCCTGAAGAACGGGCCTGGATGGATGAGTTGCTGGGTTCGCTGGGTTTTGTGGATGCGTTTCGGGTGATTAATCAGGCGCCGGAACAATACACCTGGTGGTCGAATCGGGGCCAGGCGTGGGCCAAGAATGTGGGTTGGCGGATCGATTATCAGATCATTACGCCGGGGCTAGCCACTACTGTTCGTGCTGCGGCGATTTATAAAGAGCAGCGCTTTTCAGATCATGCACCGTTGATAATCGATTACGATTGTTCGTTGTGAACTGGCAATCAACCGGCGATCACCGCACCCGCAAATAATTCAGCATTTGCCGCGAGGTCAGTTTGATACTCGACGGCCCGCTGCGGATATAAAACTCTTCGTTTTGACCCATCAGCAGAAACGCCGGCTCTGCGGCTTTTTTGCAGGTCATCGCCACCAGCGTCTTGCCCGCAACAGGTCGCACATCGGTGTGCAGATATTTACTGAATTCCGCGCCGAGATGCTGGTTGATCAGATTTTTAACATGCAGCAGACATTTGTCATCGTTCTCAAAACGATCGGCCTCAATGCCGATTACCACGCCGTCGTCATTGACACCGATCAGCAGGACACCGCCATCGGTGTTCAGAAACCCCACGATGCCCTTGAGCCAAGCCAACTCAATCTCCTTGCCCGGTTTATCCGTCTTGAGGTTGGTACGCACGGTGGACTTGAACTCCAACGTCGGCCCTTCGCCATAGCCAATCAACGCCAGCACCTTGTCCTCGAATGCAGCGGGATCGTCGGTTAACGATGGCAAAGCCCTGAACTGTCGCCCGTAATAGCGGCTGAGCAACGCAACCAGCAAAAAACCGACGACAAGCACCACCACGCCGACGATCAGCACCTGATCCCAACCGCTGTGCAACGCGCCGAGAAAATCCATCTCGGGGATGGCGATACCCAGCCACAGCCCCCTATCCGGATCACCGATGGGTTGCAGCCAAGTCCACCAGGCGCTGTCCGTATGGAATTCAAGCGGTTGTTGGGCAGGACGACCGGCTTGCGTCCATGCTTCTACCGCTTCGAATACGGGACCGGCGTCGAAATGTTGGGCAGACAAGCTAACCGGCAGCGCCGGATCAGCCGGATCAACCGCTGCCAAAGGCAACAGCACAGACCCGTTGGCCTCAGCCAGAAACGCTGTGCCGCGTTCGCCTACATCGATTTCACTAAGCGCACGCATAATATCCTGGAGTGGAAAATCCAAGGCCAGCACATAGTCCCGGTCCGGTTCGGCGGGGTGTTGAAAATGTAGCGCGCCGGTGACGCCGGGAATTTGCTGGGTGAAAAACAAGTAAGGTCGGGTCCAGAAGATGGATTCAAGGTCGGCGCTATCCAGAGCGCCTTTAAACCAAGCTCGGGTACGGGGATCATAATCCACTGACTCCCGGCGTTCTTTGAGCAGTGAGGTGCCGGTTCCGTCCCAATGCCGCCAAACCGCTTCGCCCTGCGACTCTACGTTGCGCGATAGCCAAACATCGCCTTCCCGGAACAGATAAAAGGAACGACCGTCCGAGTCGGCTAATAACAGCGCGGCGCGGTGCGCCAAGTTTACCAATACCGGAATAAAGCGACTGACCAAGGCTGCCGCATCCTGCACATCCAGATCGCCTCCCTTACCCCAACCTTGGGCTATGCGTAGGCTGTTTTCCGGTAGCCGAAAGAAACCGGCGAAATCCTGACTGGTTTTGTGCGCCAGATCCTTCAGTTGCTGTTGCGCAAGTTCATCACGTAACGATTCGCCGGCACCAAATACCGCCGCCAATAGCACGCCAATGATCAGAGCCACCAGTAACAACAAGTCACGCAGCAAACGATGGCGCGGAATGGGACGCGGCGGTCTGCGAGAGCGGGTCAACATAAGGTTAAATTCACAGAGAGTGTCGAGTTGTTCGGGTCAGCCATCATACCGATAGCCGACCCCGTGTACAGTGCGAATGAGTTGCGGATGGCGCGGGTCGCGCTCAATACGCTTACGCAGTTTGGCAATATGCTGATCCAGGGTGCGACTATTCGGCAGATAATCACGCCCCCAACACTGATCGAACAGGGTGTCGCGATCCACCACTTCACCTGGATGGGCGTGTAATAGAGTCAGAATTTTGACGTCCCGTAAACTGATGTCCATAATCTCGTCGCCGCGCCGGGCACGCAGTTCCTTGGGAAAAATCGTCAGATCACCGAAGCACAGCGAAGTCACCGTAGCACTCGGCTGACGACTCAAACAGCGGCGGGTCACCGCTCGAATACGGGCGATGACTTCACGGGTGCCAAACGGTTTGATGATGAAATCGTCCGCGCCCAGCTCCAAGCCGATGACCCGGTCGATTTCCTCGGCTTTGGCGCTGATGAAAATAATCGGCACCTCAGGCGCGTGGCGGCGGATTTCCCGGCAAACGTCGTAACCGTCACGGTGCGGCATCATAATGTCGAGCAACACGAAATCCGGTTGGGTGTCCTGAAACAGCTGCAACGCTTGTGCGCCGTCCGCCGCTGCGAGGGTGTCATACCCTTCGGCCTCTAACAATTCCTGCAAACCGTTGCGGGTATGCAGATCGTCCTCGGCAAGCAGCACTTTCATGACGCCTCTCCTGTCACTTCAGCGCGGAGCGTTACGGCGAAGCAGCTGCCTTGATCGGTGGGCTGTAACACCACGTCACCGCCGTGCAAACGTGCCAGTTCGCGCGCGATAGACAAGCCGATACCGGTACCGCTGGCACCTTCGTTGAGCCGTGAATCGCCGCGATAAAAAGGTTGAAAAATGCGTTGCTGTTCGCGCTTGGCAATGCCTGGACCCCAGTCACGGATGTGCAGTATAGTTTCGCTGCCTGTCTGCCGGCTGGTGATATGCAATGCGCCGCCCTTGGCTGCATATTTTTCGGCGTTGCTCAACAGATTATTGAGAATTTGCTCCAGCGCTTCAGAATCGAGATTGACCCGTTGATCGGCCTGAGCATCCCATTCTACGGTAATCCCGTGCTCCGCCAGGGCCGGACGAAATGTAGTCAACACGGCAGCAATAACTTCATCCACGCAACCGGGCGTAGATGCAAGCGGGATTGGCCACGCTGATGGCGCGCGAAGCTCAGCACATTGGTAATCAACCGCGATAACCGTTGGCTTTCACTGACGATAATGTCCAGATAGCGGTGCGCTTGCGTGTCTTCCTCGACAAGGTATTCATCCAACATTTCGGCATACATGCGGATATTGGTCAACGGGGTTTTCAATTCATGGGAGATCTGATTGACAAAATTGACCCGCTGCCGCGCCAGTCGCAATTCACGGGTATGCTCCCGATAAAGATAAAACGCCAAACCGGCCAACGCAGCACCGGTCGCCAGCAAAGCGGCGACGATCACCAATTGGATTGAACCACCCCGGAAGGCCGATGCGACAGTGTAATACTCCAGTTTCCAGCTGCCCAGTGGATGACTCAGAGGCAACAGTCCCGCAGCTGCCTGACGGGCCGACGGTTTGAAATCGCCCCACTGATAAACGATTTCGTTACGGGCGTTGAGCAGCCGAATACGTGCTCCCTGCAGTGCGTCATCGGTGTCGTTGGTGGCGGGTAGCAAGGCGATGAGATCGGCGCTCAGGCGTAGCGGTTCCAACTCGAAGCCGATCAAATCACCCTGTGCATCGCGCCACCAGAAAAACAAATCGGTTTCCGCGCCCCAGTGCCAGACGTACCAACCATACCGATCCGTATCGGGAACTTCCGGTTGGCGAGGTGCTTGGCGGCGTGACAGCGGTGAAGTCGCGTCGGCTTCGCTCGGGTCAACACCGGGTTGATAGAGAATATCCCGGTCTTTCCAGATGTCCCGAGTGCGTTCCAGAAACGCCTGTTCGTCCTCAGTGAGCGGTTCATCGGCGGGCGGATGGAGACGATCCCCGAGTGCATTCATGACCAACACCTGACGCACCCGAGGTTCCTGACGCACATAGGCGCGCAGCGTTTCAGTGCCTAGGGTCATACCGTGGACGTCACCCAGTAACTGCTGCTCCAAACGGGCGAAATAGGCCAGAATCGCAGCGTCCACGGCTTGCAACCGGGCAGTCGTCAGACTTTGTTGCTGATGTTCAAATGCCTGCTGTTCGTTGCCGATCACGCGCAAGCCTAACCCGGTCAGTGCGCCGAGTGGCAACACGACCAGGAGTGTTAACGCGATCAAGATGGATTTACGCAAACGGTAGCTGCTCCACAATCTCCACGGATGCTTACCTAAAAGTAGTCATCTCTGGCGGAACCTTCGTAGCGCTTGGTGCATATACAGCAGGCTTTAAAATCTACGCCCGGAACCGCATGGGCAGGGATCATTGCGCCCGAGCTTTTCGACGAGGTGCTTGTCACCGGTGACAACGCGCTGACCGCGTTTGACCTGGGTTTCGGATGGATAGCCTTTACGCCGCTTGCTGGTGCGTTCGAAAGGAATAGTCGCGGAATTGCGTGTTGTTAACCATGATCCACCTCCATTTCCGGTTGTGCACGGGTCTACGATTATACACTGCGGGTTCAACAACAAGCAGAACAAGCGCAAACTATTGGCATTGTCCCGTGTCTCATTTTTTTTGTGCTGTTACACCTCGGCATAAACTACAGTCAAGTTCGTTTAGGGATGCGGCTCATCACACGACAGCCAAACTTGTTGATCGTTGGGCACTGTGGAAAACCCCGGCATCATGCTCAACAACTTACTAAAATCGTCACAATCCATCATAACAAGGGCCCGAGAACCATGGCAGCCAAGATTATGTCAGCGGGCGTAGTGATTCTCAATCATCATCACGACCGGCACCAGTATTTATTACTGCGGGCCTATAACTATTGGGATTTTCCCAAGGGTGTGGTGGAGTCCGGTGAGACTCCTCTGGAAGCGGCCATCCGCGAAGTGCGTGAAGAAACCGGGATAGAGGAGTTGCATTTCAATTGGGGTTACATTTATCGGGAAACCAATCCTTATAACCAAGGGCGTAAAATTGCTCGTTATTATATTGCCGAGTCCCCCAAAAGCCGCGTTCATCTCCCTATCAATCCGTTATTGGGGCGTCCCGAACATAACGATTACCGTTGGACCGGGCGCACTGAGGCTTGGCGTTTGTTGACGCCCAGGGTGCGCGCTATTTTGGATTGGGCTGACAAGGTGATCAACGATACCCCAGCGCCCCACACCACAATCCTAATTCTTCACTGGGGACTTCACACACCAACCGGGATTTACAACCGGAACAAGGCAGTCTATTTGTTTAAGATCAATAACACGTGATCGGAGACCCGCCATGAGCAAGGCCTTTAAACCGTTATCGTTTAATACATTGGAATACAGCGTT
This sequence comes from Candidatus Competibacteraceae bacterium, assembly GCA_012032855.1. Next base: position 3,825 of record JAAUQA010000079.1, on the reverse strand, counting down.
GGCTATTTCCGTCCTCGTCAGGAGTTGCCTGACCGAGTCCGGGATACCAGTCCGGCTCTGGATGTGATGACCGATCTGCGTCAAGTCGCTGTATTGATGGTTTCATCGACGACGCCTTTGAATATGGCCTTGGAACGAATGATCAAAAGCGGGGTGCGGATGCTGTTGGTCACTGACGCTAACGGTCGGGTGTTAGGGTTGATTACCAGTCGTGATGTGCAAGGCGAAAAACCGACCAAAATTTTGCAAAAAACCGGCGGCACGCTCAAAGATCTGGTAGTCGGCGATATCATGACGCTAAAAAACAAGCTGGAAGTGCTGATGATGAAAGACGTGTTGCACGCCCGGGTTGGCGACATTATCGCTACGTTAAAAGAGGTGGACCGTCAACATGCCATCGTAGTGGATACCGACCCACATAACGGCGAGCTGGCGGTGCGGGGGATCTTCTCTCTGTCGCAGATCGGCCAGCAGCTGGGTTTGCAAATCGACCCCACCCAGCGCGCCACCACCTTCGACGATTTGGAGTGGGCTCTTCAGCACGCACCCAAGTCATGACCGGGAACGCACACCGTTTTCATCTGATTCACCGGTTAGGCATGACCACCGTGACGCGATCCCTATTACCAATCGGGCCTCTTGGCCCGAGCAGCAAAGGGCATTACTGGGCCAATTTTGGCACGCCGGCTCGTGCTGCGAATAGACTATTCGCTGGAGTACCGGGCGTTCCTTGTCGATCAGTGGATAGCGTATTTGAGCCGGTTTTCAATGCACGCACTTGGTTAAGTAACTCCGGATCGTCCCACTCTCGTTCGCCGATCACCTCCACAACCATCCGCATAGAGGCATCCAACACGAAGGTTGTGGGTAATCCTTTGATTCCCCAGGATTCCGCAACGGCCACATCGGAATCTAATAAAATCGGGAATTCCACCGGATATTTCGAGAGAAAATAATCAATATCCTCGCGATCCTGACCCATATTGATTGCCAACACCTGAATATCCTCTTGCCGCAATTGCTCCCAAGCCCGTTGCAACGAAGGCATTTCCTTGACGCACGGGGGGCACCAAGTGGCCCAAAAGTTGACGATAATCACCTTTCCTTGGTAGTCAGCCAGAGTATGTGTCTTTCCTTGAGAATCCTGCAACGTGAAGGCCGGCGCAGGCTGTGGATTGGGATGTGGTGTCAGTTCCTGAGGAGCAGCATAAACCAAACCGTGCAACACCGTAATGAGCACAACAACTACGCTAATCGCTAATCTCATGATCATTCTCTTGAGCAATGGGGTCAGGTCTTGCTGTAATTTATAGCACAGCTTGCAGCAAGACCTGACCCCTATTTTGGTTTACTTGGTCGGTAGATAGCCGGCGAATTCCTGTAATGCCGTATCAATTTTGATCGCATAGCCAAGCCCTTCGAATTTATGGGTGACTTGCACCATCGTATTAATGCCGACTACTCGACCATTCTCCAAGACCAAGGGACCACCACTATTGCCGGGGTAGATCTTAGCATCGGTTCTGATAAAGCCGTCAGCGAAGCCAGAGACTACACCATTACTGACCGAGTCTCGAATCCCTATAGGACTGCCGATCGCATACACTGACACGCCCTGACCGACCTCATGCGTTGCGGCGGCCAGTAGCGCAGGTGTCTGGTAATTATCCAGCTTAAGTAGTGCTAAGTCGTGGTTTTCGCTGAATTTGACCAACTGGGCGTTTAGTTCCGTGCCATCTTTCAGGACAACCGTGAAGTTGCGCGTAGCCCCGGCAACATGACGTTTCCAATTGAACTCCCGCTGTTGCGTTTCAAACTGGCGGGTATGCTCTCGCGCTTTGCGACGATTAGTGGCGTAATCGTTTTCCCGTTGCTGGTATTGTTTCTGTAGTAATTGATAATGCTTTTGTTCGGCGGTTTTTTCGGGCTATCGCGGAGTGAACGGACATACCTACCGTAATCAGCAAGGTCTCTCTTGTATTTCTTCAGCCGGGATTCTTCCAGAGCGAGTTGCTCGGTGAATGACTCCAACCGTTGCTCCGTTTCATCGAACTGCATTTGCGCTTGGGTGAGCTGTTTTTCATCCAGTTTAAGCACGTGTTTGTTGGTGACGATATGACCGCTCTCGGACAAGAAAAAACCTGACCCGGAACCCACCGGCGTTTTGATAGTCACCGCCCCTAAGGTGGCTTCCTGTAAGGGCGTTTGCGGTGAGAAGCGCTCTTGCAAACGCGCTGTTAAGTTTTGCTCGGCTTTTTCTGAGTCTTTCGCTCCGATGGATACCGTTTCAACAGCCTGCTGACTGTGGCCGGGTGGGGGACGGTCGGAAAAACGCCAATTCCCTTTCTCATCCTGATATTTATAGATTTCGGCGCTACCCGGGGCACTGCATAACATTAACCCCAGGAAGCCAATCAACACGCTGAAAAACCTGAAGCGATTACCAAGCATTCTCATCTCCTCATAACAATCTGTATTGCCCTCACCGCAAACACCCATTTAGAACCGTAGATTCCTGCTAAATTCTATCAGCTAACGGTTTGCCCAGACTCTAATTACGTCCCGTTTGGCCACTGCGATGGCAGTCTTGCCTATGGCAACCGGCAGATCCGTCAAGAAACCGTCAGGATTCCATATATGAACGTTATAATGACGTTTTCCAGATTTAGCGACAGGATGATAAGCATGTTTGATTTATCCCAAACCATTGAAGAAGCGTTCGAACGGCGCAACGAATTCAGCCCCGACGACGTCCCGGCCAATATCAGAGATGCGGTTGAAGAGTCCTTGAGTTGGCTGGAACTGGGCAAGGCGCGAGTCGCCGAAAAACGGGATGGCCATTGGACGGTCAATCAATGGCTGAAGAAAGCTGTGTTGCTGTCCTTTCGTTTGCGGGAAAACGTCATCATTCGCGACGGCTACACCAATTACTTCGACAAAGTACCGCCGAAATACGCCGAATATGGCGAATCCGATTTTCTCGGGGCGGGCGTGCGCGTCGTCCCCCCTGCCGCCGCCCGTCGCGGTAGCTATATCGCTCCCGGCGTGGTGCTGATGCCTTCGTATGTCAATATCGGTGCCTATGTCGATAGCGGCACGATGGTAGACACTTGGTCCACGGTCGGCTCTTGCGCGCAAATCGGCAAAAACGTGCATTTGTCCGGCGGCGTCGGTATCGGCGGCGTATTGGAACCCTTGCAAGCCGGACCGACGATCATCGAAGACAATTGCTTCATCGGCGCGCGTTCGGAAGTGGTGGAAGGGGTGATCGTCGAAGAGGGATCGGTCATTTCGATGGGGGTATTCATCGGTCAGAGCACCAAGATTTACAACCGGTTGACCGGCGAAATCACTTACGGTCGGGTTCCTGCCGGCTCCGTAGTAGTGTCCGGCTCATTACCCGCCGAAGACGGCAGCCACAGCCTATATTGCGCGATTATTATCAAGCAGGTGGACGAAAGAACCCGTTCCAAAGTCAGTCTCAACGAATTGTTACGCGATTAATGGCCAGCGCAGCGCCTTTATCCCCCACCGGCCAATTGACTTGTGAGTTGGTCCGCTGTCGTTCGATCACGCCAGTTGATGCCGGTTGTCAGGAGTTGCTGGCGAGCCGGTTGAAAAAGCTAGGTTTTGCCATCGAACGGCTGCGGTTCGGCGAAGTAGACAATTTATGGGCGCGACGCGGAAACACCGAGCCGTTGTTCGTTTTCGCCGGCCATACCGATGTGGTGCCAACCGGGCCGGTGCACCAGTGGCAATCCGATCCCTTTCAGCCCACCTTGCGAAACGGCGATTTGTATGGACGTGGTGCCGCCGACATGAAAG
>JAAUQA010000078.1 GCA_012032855.1 Candidatus Competibacteraceae bacterium | reverse complement strand
TGGCGTCGCAGGTGTCGTTGCCAGTGCACGAATCGGGATCGTCGGCGTTCGTAACGGGTACACACGCCCCCGCGCCGCTCGTGCACGTCTTGCAAGCGCCGGGGCAGGCGACCGCGCAGCAATACCCTTCTTGGCAGAACCCGGTCCTGCAGTCGTCGGCGAGGGCGCACGCGCTGCCGAGCGGGAGCGGAGTCCATATTTCGGGCACGAGCACGCTCGTCGCGTTCGGGGCTCTCCCGCCGATCGCGATGACCGAGCTCGCGCCCAGGTTTTCGAGCGTGAAGCGCGTTCGCGGGAAGGTGAGGGGAGGCTGCACCGCGAACGTCTTCGTCGCGGGGTCCCACACCTCTACCTCGGGGGCAGGCTCGCGCCCAGCAGCTCGCCGCCAGCGAACAGCACGTGACCGGACTCGAGCCGGACGGCGCGAAGCCGTGATCGCGCGGACGAGAGCGCTCCCGCGGGGACCGGCTCGGCGCATCCATTCCAGACGCTGCTCCCTTCCGAGGAGGCCGCCGACGCTGCTGGCGTTCATAGTCTTCTCGCTCGGTCGAAGTACCATAGCGAGCCAGCCACTGCTGTGCACCCAGTCGCCCCACTGCAGTAGCGAACGATTCGTTAAAGATCGTATCGTTGGAGATAAACAACCGGTGATGCGCCAATTCGTGAAATATCAGTTCGGCGAGCCGCCCAACCGGCCAATGCACGAAGGTATTTAGCAAGGGATCGTCGAACCAGCCCAACGTAGAATAGGCCGGCACATTAGCGATATACACATCGTCGCCCTGAGCACGCAAAATCTCGGCAAACTGTTCTGCGGTATCGGCATTGAAGTACCCTCGGTAACTGACGCAGCCGATTAGCGGAAAGCACCACTGACGCGGTTGCAACGATAAGGGCGGCGTGGCGAACACATTGCGCACGACGTAGGCACGCTGTAGATCGGCATAGTTGCGGTAACTGCCATTATCGGGCAAGGCCAGTTCTGTACTGGCGAACTCGCGGATTGACCAAGCGACTTGCAGGCGATGTTTCACTTCGAGAGGCGTATTGGAATCGGCCAGGATGTCCTGCACCGGCCGACGACTTTGCAATAGCTGCCATTGCCCGCTGATCGCCTGCCCGTAATAGCCTAGATTAGCGCAGCCGGACATGGTCAAGGTGGCGAGCAGCAATGCCGCTAGTAGCCACTGCTTGGCAAGAACGCTGAATCGTGGCACAGCCCGTACCTAATTGGGCTTAATCGACATAATGAACAGCGATAAACGGATCATCTTTGGTAAACTATGTGCATATACTTTTACAATAATGCTGACAATTGCTTCGTTTTTTCTTTACTTTTTAATGCGTTAAGGTCTTTAACGCTACACATATAGCTTTCGCTATAGCTGCGGATAGCATCAATAGTCTAAAAATGCGTTACGATCATCCGCGAATGTACGTCACTTATGATTCCGGAGCGGCACTTTCCAACGGTTTTGTCCAATAGCCGGACTGACGATGTGCTATACCCCTAGCCACACTCGCAGCATATTGTAACAGGAGCCAAGTTCGATGCCGGTCTATGGTTAACTGGACGAGCGACAATGACGGTAACTCGTTCGATAAAGGCATGGCAAATGCGCCTAGAAGATATTGAAAAAGAAAATCCCTCTATCCTCAGGATGTTGGCTGAGGAAACGATTCGGCGCCTATACGATTACGAACAGGCTGATTATTCACTGTCCTGGTTACGAGGCATTGAGGCGGATTTCACCAACGCCACGTATACCTGGGCGGAAGGGTGCCTGAGCAATAAGGAAAAACGTCACGCGCTAAAATCCGCGATTAAGGATGTGATCGTTGCCATGCAGGCCGGTGAAATCAACGAACGCCAGTCGGAAAGCATGGAAAGGATACATGAACTCCTAGTGACGATTAATGTTATCAATGAGGCGACGGATTATCTCTACGAAGTACTGGGACAAGAGATTTTAGACCACGCAATCAAGCAGGTTTACAATCTCAAAAAGGTAACGGAATGGAAACGGCGACTTCTCAAGGGATCGCAACTGACCGCAAAAGAAGTGGCGGTGGAAAAGGACATCATGACCGATGAAGAAATCAACGCCGAGCAACCGACAAGCATCAAAGCCGTGCTTGAAAAGCGCATTAAGACCGTCAATCTACGCTTACTCACCCAGGATGGCCGCGACGAAATAATTGATAATTATAGCGAAATGTGCGAGAAAAACGGCTTCACTCGCAACACCATATTAGAAGGCGGGCTGGCTGAAGCTGCGGAAATGTTGAATCAGTTATTCGACCGGATTGCTGCGCATGAAACCCAGAAATCCACCGAAGAACAGCAGTAACTACTTTCGTTCAGTACCCGCTCTCGTCGAATAACTCAGCCAGCACCACACCGGTAGCCGCCTCATAATCCCCAGTCAAGCTCAGACAATGGGAACGCGCATCCAGTAAATAGACATTGAACGTTTTATAGTTCAAGACCGGTTCTAGGTTGCTGATGTCGTCATCCTGACAAACCGCGAAATGCATCCCCGGATAAGCTTGGCGTAACCGCGCAGCGGTGCTGCTATCCAACCCTTGTTGCTCAACCTGACCGGCGATTTCCGTGACCAATTCGGGCGTAATCATTCTTCGTCTCCTCGGTCAAAGCGTACCCGCTGCTCAGGAGTAGCGCCCAGGATTTTAGCCAGCCACGGCGGCGGTTTGCCGGCCAGCATCGTTTGCAACCGAGTTAATAACGCTTCAATCTCCACTTCCTGGGGATGCTTAAGGGGATAAACGCCCGCGTTGATCACCCGCCCTGCTGGAGGACCACCGATGGAAGCGACATAGAGAATTTGGCAGTCTTTAATCAAGCTGACTCGATACACCTGTCGATCGTCCCGGCTCACTTCTAGCGGTTCCTCAATAGGACGAACGGCGATCAGACGGCTCTCGGTAGCGGATACTTGATAGATCAGAAACCGGGTGCAGGAACCGAAATGACCGTCCAACCGGGCGCCGATATTAGACGCGAATGCCACCCGGATGGAACCCGGAATATCCCCTTCCTGGTAGGGTTGCGGCACCACAGCGTCATCCGCAAGGTCCGTGTCGTAATCGCCTTTGAGATAGCGAATCGCTTGTTTGAGATAGACGGGTTCAATCTCGGAAAACTCGCCTTCGGCGGCTAGTTTCAGGTTTTTCACCGTCAAGCGGTTGAGTTTATCTTCACTGAGCGGCATACCCAGCGCCTGCACCAACACATACATCAGGCGCGCGGGGGTCGTCTCCGGCAAGGCCCGTGCCGCCAACCCTACACGCAGCGCCGCTTCGCGGCTGAACTCGGCTACGCTCGGCGCTGCGCTCATACTCGTCTGGCCCGCAAGGTAATCGGTAGTTTGGGCGGGGTATCCAACGGTTCCAAATAAAAACTGGATCCGTCTGCAAGCGTTACCGTACCGCCCCAGGTACTGGGTCCCGGATATTCCAGATCAACAACCTTTTCTTCCTGATCTTTTGCCAAATAGAAAACCAACTCGCCCGCATTATTGTTACGTAACATTACGATCGGCATTTTTGCTTGTCCTTGATGTACAGCCCGAGAGAGAGTGCGCTGATCATTAAGCCCTCCATCCCAACCTTCCCCGCGAGGAGGAAGGTGTTTTTCAAGAAAGCATTGACCCGCAGTGGGAGTTGGTATTACCGAATCAAATCAAACGCGAAATCGGTGCTACCCATCTCCGAGGTTTCCTCATCCAGTCGTTCCATCACTGCATTCACCAAGGTCTTTAGGATGGTCATGCCGCCTTCGTAACCGAGAGTGGTATCCCGGTGCAGATGATGCCGGTCGAAAATCGGGAAGCCGATCCGAATCAGCGGAACTTCGAATTCCTTGCCTTTGTGCAGGGTATCGCGCTGAATGAACTTACCGTAGGAATTGCCGATCAGGAAGTCCGGCTTGTCGCTGAATACCAGCGAACGCATATGCCACAGATCCTTGCCCACGTACACTTCGGCCTGCTGGCCGTAAGGGGAATCCTGAAGCAACTTGGTCATGGCCTTGCCCCAACGCTTGTTGGCGTTATGGCTCAAAACATGCAGAGGTTCGGCGCCCAGCTCCATCAAAAACCGGCACATGCCCATCACGAAATCGGGATCGCCATACAGCGAATAGCGCACACCGTGTAACCAGGAGTGAGAGTCGGTCATCATATCGACCAACCGGCCCCGCTCTTTTTCCAACGATTCCGGAATGGCTTTGCCGGTCAGCTCAGCGACTTTCATCAAGAAAGCATCGGTACCCGCTAGGCCCATCGGTATATCGATGGCAGGCGTCTCGTGTTGCCAAGTACCCTTGGTGTATTTGCGGGTTTTGACCAACTGCCAGGGTTGCAGCAGCAATGTGTCGATCGCATTGGGTGCTTGCTTGACTTCGTCTTGGGTGGTGCCGCCGGCATACATGCGGAATTCGCCGTCGGTGGGGGTATCAGTACCTCTTCGGGATCGGACAGCAGGGTATAGTCCACCCCCATTTCCGCCATCATGCGCTTAATGACCCGGAAATTACCCAGATAAGTTTCGAAACCGGGCACGATATTGATTTTACCGTTACTGCCAGGAGTCTTGTCGTCCATGCTGTTGAGGGTAAAATAGCGCAGAATACCCTCCAGCATATTGTCCCAGCCGGTGGTATGACTGCCCACGAAGCTTGGCGTATGCGCGAACGGCGTCGGGTAATCTTCAGGCACCCGGCCGTCTTTTTTGGCGTTGCCGATAAACGCGTTGAGATCGTCGCCGATCACTTCAGCCATGCAGGTAGTAGACACCGCCATCATTTCCGGCTCGTACATCGCCTTGGCGTTTTCCAACCCCTCGAACATGTTCTTCTGACCCCCGAATACCGCCGCATCTTCGGTCATGGAATCCGACACGGTGGCTACGGGCTCGCGGAAATGACGGTTCAAATAGGTGCGAAAATATGCCACGCAGCCTTGCGAACCGTGTACGTAGGGCAGGGTTTTATGAAATCCCAGCGCACATAACACCGCGCCCAGCGGCTGACACGCCTTGGCTGGGTTGATGGTCAGCGCCTCGCGCTGGAAGTTGAGTTGTTTGTATTCTTCAGTAGTGGTCCAGTGAAAAACCTCTTGGATTTTTTCTTCTGGAGGCGATTCTTCGAAGACCCGTTTGCGGGCGAATGCTTCTTGATACTCTTGGTCTGTGAATAACGGAAAACCGGCTTTGATGTGGTCTATGTCTTGGTTCATCTCGCATTCCTCGTCCGCGCCACTCATTCGTGAACAACGAACAGGCTATTGCTGGTCAAACAATCTTGATATTGGAGGAACGGTGTTTGGTAGCGCTTGTGTCCGCCGCGAACCGTTCCCTTGCATCACCCGCAGGGCTTACGCCGCCGCTTCAGCCTTGGGCTTCTTCCACGGTGCGTGCAGATTATTCCAACACGGATTATTGATGGTCATGTCCATATCCCGGGCGAAGATGGCGAAACCGTCATAGCCGTGATAGGGACCGGAATAATCCCAGGAATGCAGCTGCCGGAAGGGAATCCCCATCTTGTGGAACACGTATTTCTCTTTGATGCCGGAACCGACCAAATCCGGTTTCAAGCGTTCGACAAAGGATTCCAATTCGAAGCTGGTGGCGTCGTCGTAAATCAAGGCGCCGTCCTGCACTTCTTTGAAGGTACGGTCGTAATCGTCGTTATGCGCAAACTCATAGCCGGCGCCGATTACTTCCATACCTAAATCTTCGTAAGCACCGATGATATGGCGGGGACGTAACCCGCCGACGAACAACATCACCCGTTTGCCTTCTAAGCGTGGCCGGTATTTGGCGATGACCTGTTCAGCCATGGGCTGATATTCTGCAATCACCCGCTCGGCGCCTTCCTTGATCGTATCGTCGAAATGCGAGGCAATCATGCGCAAGCTTTCGACGATCTTGGTGGGCCCGAAGAAGTTATATTCCAACCAGGGAATGCCGTACTTCTCCTCCATGTGGCGGCTGATATAGTTCATGGAGCGGTAGCAGTGCAACAGATTGAGCTTGACCTGCGGGGTGGTTTCCATTCCGGAATGGACCCATCGCCCGACCACTGCGCGACCACCCGCAAGCCCATCTTCTCCAGCAGAATACGCGAAGCCCAAGCGTCACCGCCGATGTTGTAGTCGCCGGTGATGGCAACATCGTATGGGGTGCTCTCGAAGGTGCTCTTGCCATCGCGGTTGGACAACACCCAATCGCGCAGCGAGTCGTTAGCGACGTGATGGCCAAGCGACTGGGATACGCCCCGGAACCCCTCGCAGCGCACCGGCACGACCACTTTTCCGATTTCTTTTGCGGTGCTCTTAGCAACGGCCTCAATATCGTCACCGATCAAGCCGATGGGGCATTCGGATTGCACCGTCACGCCTTTGGCCAGCGGAAACAGCGCATCGATTTCGCCGATTAGCTTGGTGAGTTTTTTATCACCGCCAAAGACGACGTCTTTTTCTTGAAAATCCGAGGTGAAATTGATGTCGGCAAAGACATTCACCCCGCTGAAGCCGGTGACGTAATTACGCCGCCCGGCGCGGGAGAACTGACCGCAACCAACTGGTCCATGAGAGATGTTGGCGACATCTTTGATTGGCCCCCATACCACACCCTTGGCGCCTGCATAAGCGCAACCACGGGCGGTCATGACGCCGGGCAATGCCTTTTTATTGGCGACGATGCATTTATTGGATTTTTCCAGCTCCGGATCATTGGCCATCAAATGCTTGGCCCGTTGTTTGCCGGTTTCTTCCGGATAGACTTCGAGCACTTCCTGGATCAGTTGCTCGGTTTCTTCACGTTTCATAGCCATCTGTTTGTTCCTCAGTGGTTAAGCAACTAAGCCGCACTCGCTTCTTCGGCCGCTGTCTTACCGACAATGCTTTCATCTTCATCCATCAAGCCGAATTCCATCATCAGCTCTTCCAATTCATCCATAGTCAACGGAGTGGGGATCTACCAAACTTTTTGTTGTCGACGATCTTCTGCGCTAGGGTTTTGTACTCATTGGCCTGGTTGCTCTTGGGATCGTATTCGATCACGGTCATGCGGCGAATCTCAGCACGTTGCACGACGTTGTCGCGAGGCACGAAATGAATCATCTGCGTGCCGACTTAGCGGCCAACGCTTCGATCAGCTCGTCCTCACGGGCGGTCTTGCGGGAGTTACAAATCAACCCGGCTAACCGTACACTGCCGGAGGTGGCGTATTTCACGATGCCCTTGCAGATGTTGTTGGCGGCGTACATGGCCATCATTTCACCGGAAACCACGATGTAGATTTCCTGAGCCTTGTTCTCACGAATCGGCATAGCGAAACCACCGCACACCACGTCGCCCAACACGTCATAGAACACGAAGTCCAAGTCTTCTTCGTAGGCGCCTTCTTCTTCCAGGAAATTGATTGCGGTAATGACCCCGCGCCCCGCGCAACCCACGCCGGGTTCGGGACCACCGGATTCCACGCACCGGACTCCGCCATAGCCGACTCTGAGCACATCTTCCAATTCCAGATCTTCGACGCTGCCGGCATCTGCAGCTAAATGCATCACCGTCGATTGCGCTTTAGCGTGCAACATCAAACGGGTCGAGTCGGCTTTGGGATCGCAGCCTACAATCATTACCTTCTTGTCTATCGCGGCCAAACCGGCCACTAGATTCTGGGTGGTGGTCGATTTACCGATTCCACCTTTTCCATAAATTGCGCATTGACGAATAGCCATTTTAAATAGTCTCCTCATGATTGGAGTGTTAGGAGCGCACGGCTATTGGTTGAGCAACCCTTGTGCCAAGCAGGCAATAAGCGCAAGATAATGAAAAATAGCTATTTTTATACACCAACACCCTGAAAATGAGTGATCTTTATGACAAACCCCTGTCGGGTTAGCGACAAGTCGGCTACCGGTAATCCGAATGATACCGATGACACACTTCACCGCACAGCGAGCTTGCCCCTGCAGGCTAGGCTAGGCATCAATCGCTGCAATTTACCGGCGGTTATTCTGGGTAGCCTGACGTTTCAGCACCATCCCGTTGCGCTTGAGATCGACGGCGTGACGGCTATTCACCATCGCTTGTTCAAACACCTGGACAGCTTGGCTGATAGCGATCAACGGGCAAGCTATTTTATGGATTACATGGCAGTGTATTTCCGCCTGGAGGCGCTGGAAGCAGTGGGCCTGACTCCCGGCAAGTTGCGCGGACGAGCGGACTATCTACGGATGGTGCGGGGTTGGGCATTCGACCCGGATTGCCGGGAAGGCGCGGTACTTAAAGCCTGGGTGGAATCACGGTTCGGTTTGTTAGCGCTGTTTCACGGCGGGAAGTTGCAGGATCGCACTAATGACACCTACCTGCGTTACCTCGAAGCCCGTAGCCGGGGGCTTTATAACACCAATGCGCTGGAAGCCCAGTTGGACTTGTTATATACCTACGGTCAATATGAGCTCCACCGGCAAAATCCCGACCGGCAGAAGACAGCGCTTTATCGTGGCTTCAATCACTTGGGAGATGATCAAGTATTGAAAAAAATCGACCATCGCCGATGGATCGTGTTATGCAATAATCTGAGCTCATTTACTTCCTCCTGGGAACGAGCCGACGAATTTGGCGACTACGTGTTGCAAGCGCAGGTACCGTTAGCCAAAATCTTTTTTACAACCGCATGTTGCCGGGACTTCTCAAAGGAGAAGATGAATATGTAGTGATCGGTGGAGTATATGAAGTCGAGCGTGTTGCTTGACGCGGCTCCCCTTTATATCAGGAACCGAAACACTATAGCGTGTAAACCATTATCAAGGGGTTGTTAATGAAGAATAGAACTGCTGTTGTTGGGCTTGTGCTGTTAGCCATCGGGATGGTTGTCGATGTTGGCGCACAAATACCGAGCCAAAAAGCCAACCCGACTGATGTCGACGCGGCCGCTCAATCAACCGCCCCATTAACCGACGAGACCTCGCAACAACCGGCGACTCAGGCTCCAGTCCCGGCTCAGCCCCCAGTCCCCGATCAGGTTCCAAACCAAACTCCGGCTTCCGCAACGGAACAAATCGCCCCCCTTAGTCCCGGCCTGTATCAATCCGAAGAATCCGACGTGCAATTCAATGAAGACGACGATGGGTTCGACGGAACCGGGGTGTATAAATTGCAGTTGGACATTAAGGCCGATGGCGCGTTTAGCTTGTCAGGCTATGTCAGTGCAGCGGACGCTGGTCTAAGTGATCAACCGATTTTCAGAATTCGAGGCCGTTGGAAGCAGGAACAAGACACTTTAATTGCTTCCGATATGCTCGAACAATTTTACGATTTCGAAAGCAAAACGTTCTCCCCCTGGGAATCCCCGGAGAACAACCAGTCGACGGAAATCATCAAAATCAGAAATGTGACTCAAGATACCTTTCAGGAATACGATGAAGACAGCGGTAGTTGGATGACTTGGAGTAAACTGTAGCGAACTCCTGCCGGGCCGAAAATACAACCTCGCTGAAAACGGGGCCTTTTGTTATCATTTTCGAGCATTCATAACAGAGCGAGATGGAGGACTGAGCATGACAACCGAGGCAAGCGGCGGACGTATACAACCGGGCATGGTCCTGGCGTGGAGCAACATCGTCAAGGCCAGCGATAACTTCGCGGCTTATGTCACCCTGGTCGGCGAAGGCCCATTCAGAGATTATGAAATCCAGCCGGTTTCCGCTAAATCCACAGTCTACGGGGACGAGCGCTTTCGGGACGGGATGCGGGTCCCGGAGAAGTTACTCAACGATAATGCCAAATTGAACGAAGCCCGGCAAGTGGGGGACAGTCAGCGTATAAAGATCCATGTCGATGATTCTACCGGTCATCATGTGAGCGCGGAATTCCCCGGTCACTTTTTCGAACCACTGAGCTCCTGACCACAACTCTCAGACGACGGCCTCATGCCAGGTATGAGGCCTGAAGCATCTCGGTACGCCTATGACAGCTGTGTTCGCCGACATTCAAGCCTGCGTATTCGACGCCTACGGCACCTGTTCGACGTC
>JAAUQA010000520.1 GCA_012032855.1 Candidatus Competibacteraceae bacterium | reverse complement strand
TGCCCGCTCCAGCCGTTATCCGCGGTTGGAATTTCCTCGGAATGTAAGGTGCTGCGCGGCACATTTTCCGGCGAAGACACCCAGGCGAATAACGCCAACCCGGTAAATTTGCGCTTGCTGACAGTCTCGCCGAAAAACACCCTGGCCGGCTCGTTGCGAATCCGAGCTTCGACGCCCACTTGACGCCATTGACTCTGCAGGACTTGTTGCACCAATTCACGGGAACGATTGCCCGCTGTGGTCATCAACTCGAAGCTCAATCGCTCACCTGTTGCGTTATGGCGAATGCCATTCTTGATAGTCGTCCACCCGGCTTCATCCAGTAATTTGACCGCTTCGGTGAGGTTGAAAGGGTACTTTGGTACGGTGGGGTCGTAAACCCAATCCAGCGGATTCACGCTGGTGTTGGCCACCGGCTGTTTATCGGCAAACAACTCACGGCTGATCGCCGCCCGATCAATAGCGAGCAACAGCGCTTTGCGTACCCTAATATCTTGAAACAGCGGATTATCCAGATTGAACTCCAAGTGTTCATAAATCAGTCCCGGTTTGTAGACCACGTTAAACCGGTCGCTATGCCGCTTCTCAAAAGCTAGCGCCTGATCCAGCGACAACCCCAATTCACCGGCGATGACGTCGATCTCGCCGGACAGTAAATTGGCTTCCAGAGCGGCGGTATTCTCTATCGTTTTAACCACAATGCGTTTGAAATGAGGCGGCTCACCCCACCAAGTGGGATTGGTTTCCAACACCACATAGGAACCACGCGCGGCCTCGGTAATCCGATAGGGACCAAAATAGAGGCCGGGATTGGTGGGGTTGGTGTCGAAGTTGGTACGGTTACGGTATTCAGCCGGATCGGCCTCAAAGATCTCCCGTTCCAGATGGGCGGGCAACAAGCGAAAATCTCCAATGCTGGCATATTCGTAAGTCACGCGGTCCAGATGCAGAGTAAAGGTTTTTTTCGTCCTGCACATCAATCTTGAGGATACGCCGATACAGCTCTTGCGCGGAGACCCCGGATTTCGGCTCTTTGCCCACCTCCCAGGTGAACAACACATCTTGAGTCGTCACAGGGGTCCCGTCTCCCCAGGTCGCCTGCGGTTGTATGGTGTAAGTGACAGCAATCCCTTGTTTGCCGTTAGGCAGTTTTTCCAGCACGGCTTTGCCGTTTTCCAGGGTCGGCAATTCGGTACACAGCATACACATCAGTTGCCAGTCGGGATCATAAGCAGTCAGGGGACGCTGGGTCATGCCCCAGACGTAGACTTTGGCCAACATGGGCTCGAAATTCGGGTGCAGGGTTGCAGGATATTGCGTGATACCGATAACCAGATCGTCCTTAGCGTGGACCGACCAAGGCATTAAGGCGATGAAACCGGCTAAGAGTAAAAAAAGTCGTTGCTTCACGAATACCATCCCCGTATAGACTCTGCGGTTAAGTGGATTTCATGCGTGGTGTGGTGAGACCCTAATGCCAGACTTGACCGGGTAACAGCATAGTACATCCTTTGCTGACAACAACTGGGTAACCCGTATTTTTATTGGCTTTGCCAAACCGGCAAGCTGAATGCGAAACAAGTCCCCTTATTCAGCCGACTGGCGACCCGCAACCGGCTGTCATGCAAAGCAACGATATGACTGGCGATCGCTAAGCCCAACCCGGCATGATGATGAGTATCCTGAGCGCCTCGATAGAAACGATCGAAAATAAAGGGCAGCGCATCCGGCGCAATTCCGCACCCGGTATCGGCTACCGATAAGGTGAGCATACCGTCCCGGCAGTTCAGGGCAAGTAGGATACGGCCGTCTTCCGGAGTATGATTCAGGGCGTTCTGCAGCAAGTTTTCCAGCACCCGTTCCAGCAGCCCGATATCAGCGGCGACAAAAGGCGCATCTTCGGGAAACCGAACCAACAATTGAATGCGTTTCTGCGCAACGGGCAACTGGAATTTTTGCGCGATGTCCTGAAGGAGTTCGGCCGGTGGAAACGGCTCTTTATGCGGCCTGATTTCTCGGGCTTCCAGTTTGGCCAGTTCGAACAATTCCCCGACCAGATGGCCGAGTCGCTCCGAATGGCGCAGCGCGGTTTGCAGGTATTGCTGCTGATCCTGAGCGCTCAACTCCGCTCCCTTTAGTTGCAGGGTCTGCAGATAGCCGTGCAGACAAGCTAACGGGGTGCGTAGATCATGGGAGACATTACTGACCAGTTTCCGGCGCAGCGCGTCTTTGGTTTCCAGGCGGGATAGCAGGATTTGCATTCGCTCCGCCAGCTGATCGAAGCTCTCTCCCAGTTGTTCAATCTCGTCACCGTCGGGTTGCGCCTGATAAGGGCGATAGCTGCGAAAATCGCCAGCCCGGAAATCTGCCATCAGATTGTTTAGTCGCTGCAACCGACGGGTCAGCTGGGCAAACAACAGCAGTCCCGTCAGCAAACCGAATAACAAACTGCCGACTAGAATCCAGGCACTGGAACGGAGCAGCAGAGTGTCCTCATATAGACGTGCCAAAGCATCGTATTCTTCCCCGCGCAACACCACATATAGATACCCTTCAGACGCCTCCGATGAAGGCACCGGGGTTACTGAGAAAATCTTGCCCTGAGCCGATCCACGCGGATCATCGCCTAGCAATGGCAGCCGCGCAGCGTCGCTCAGGAATTTCCGGATGGGTTGGAGGGAAACGTGGGTTTGCTTGACCTTACCGGGTTCGGCGGAATAGGCCAGGATTTGACCATCCCGATCCAGCAGATATATTTCAATGCTGGGGTTGATGGCCATATACATCTCAAAGGTTTCCTTGAGTGCTGCCCGATCAAGTTGCCCCTGGGAAACCAGATTACGCTCAGCCACCAGATTACGGGCCAGATGCCGGTTAAAATGTTGGCTGGCTTCGGCTAGATTGCGTTGAGTCGCGGACTGGCTGATCAGCACATGCAACATGCCGATGGTCAGCAACACCGCAAACAGGATTAGCGCCAGTTTGGCGTAGAGCGTTTTTAGCATCGGTCGGAAAATTGGTAGCCGACTCCCCATACCGTCAGAATGTAGCGTGGCTGAGCAGGATTGGCTTCGATCTTGGCGCGCAGCCGATTGATATGGGAATTAACCGTGTGTTCGTAGCCGTCGTGGCCATAACCCCAGACCTGATCCAGCAGCTGGGTGCGGGTAAATACCCGACCGGGATGACGGGCAAAATGCAGCAATAAATCAAATTCTTTGGCGGTGAGTTCCGGCTCGCGTGTCCCTAACCGGATCCGGCGCTTATCGACGTCAATGACTAACCCATCAAAGGCGAGCATTTCGCCATGCGCTGCGGCGGGTGGTTTAGACAGGGCAGCGGTGCG
>JAAUQA010000519.1 GCA_012032855.1 Candidatus Competibacteraceae bacterium | reverse complement strand
TGGTCGTGAAAGCCGGCAAAACCGCCCTGATCTGCATTAGCCGTTCCGGCGCGAACCATTGCAATAGAACGTAAGCAGGCAATAGGGCGGACAATGAGCCGATTATAAACCCGGCTAACAGAGGGCCAGCAGAGATCCAAACTGTTCTGGCGTTTATTGATATTTCCATCAGATAGATTCCTTACCAATTTCCGTCACTTCCCTCCCCATTAAGGCAATGTGAATTGTAATGAATTGTAGATCGCCAACGTACAGGCGTCTAACGGTGCAACGCAACTCTGGCCCTGTCTTGATGAGGAGATAAACCATGACCGCTTTTTTTGGTAATAAAATCTTGTTTGTCATTTTGTACCTTTTTCTTATATTACCCACCTATGCGCTACCTTTGTTCGGTTCCAATTCCGCAGCGGTGAGCGGACTTGGGGTGGCGGCAGGGATCGGTGTCAACCCGACTTTCTGGTGGCATCTAGGGGCGTTGCTTGGGTTGGTGTTTATTACCGGATGCCGAGGTGCGCAGGCAGGCAAACTGTGGTTCATTATTTTCCCTATTCTGGCGGGGGCTTTTGACCTGCTGCCAGGATTAAGTGTTATCCCCTTTGTACCGACGGTCATGCACTTGCTGGCAATTATTCTGGGCGTTGCCAGCACTGATATGTCCGAGGAAACCGGTTTCTCAAACGCCTAAAATTAGCAGGAACGATTAATATTCAACCCTGATGCGTCTTATGGAAGTTTGCTTGTTTTCCAGCTGGGATGGTGGATACGGTGATGCCGATTTGATACAAATTTAAAGCGCTGAAACAGGAGACACTATGAGCGACCAGGACGAACTTTTTTATCAGCAGGCCATTGCTAGGCGAACCATGCTCGGTTTGCTGCGGCGGTTGTGTATGGGTCAGCACCGAGACACGCTGCTTAAAGCGATTTGTGTGGGATCTTTACCGAAACCTCTCAATCAAGCGCTGGCCGAGTGGAATCAGATTGTGTTGCAGGATATGGAAAACCTGATTCGTCAGGATGTGGGCCAATACGGTCAACTGGTGCGCCAAGCGATGGCATTATTATTTGACCATGAAGGCCAGGCGCAACGGATCGCAACCATCTTGGAACCATTGCGTAAAGCCTGGCAACGCAACAACAGTCAACGCATCGAACAACTGCTTTGGAATGTTCTGAGCCAACACTTCAAAGACAAAATGGATCAACTCGACGGGGCCGGGGGTGGTCCCGGCGTACATCAATTGCAAGTCATGCGCCGGTTGGAACCCTTGTCGCGGGAACTAGAGTCACAGCGCGGCAACCCTACGTCGATAAGGCCGAACTGGCCGCCGACCTCCTGGCACTGATACAAGCGCGCAAGTTGTCCAACTTGCCCAATACGATCCCCAAGATTATGGAATATTTGTATGCTCTGGACGCTCGCTTTCAAACCTCCCTAGATGACGATACTCAACAAATTCCCCTGATTGACGGAATAATCGCTGATACGGAAACCGAGATTCAATTCGAGCAATGTCTGGAAAAACTGAAGGTTCCATTACGCGAGGCGTTGTTTATTCACCATGGCTTGGATGAAAGACCCGCGTTTCTTAGGGAGGAAGATTTCCGCCAGCATTACGGTTTCGGTTTTGAGACGCTGCGCAAAAATGCTGCCACAGCGGCAAAACTTCTGAGCGACTGCCTGTTGCAGTAATGCCCAAGTTTCACAGGAGGCATACTCATGCCCAATAAACACACTCTGGATTTACTCGCCGTCACACTGGCAGGGCAAGCGGAACCCGCGCCACTTGAATCGGAACTGGATGAAACCCGGCTACGAGAAGTACTCACCGGCCGCAGTGTCCTAGCCGCCAGCGAGCGGAAGCAGTTACTACGCTCACCTGCCGCCCGCCGTCAGCTGTATTTTCTGGCTGATATCTTACGCGCCGAAACTTACGCCCGTTGGCGACAAGCAGCAATCGACACAGAGTTGCTATACCAGGCCGCCGCCAGCTCCAGCGTGGAGCCTCTGCAAATCACCAGCAATCCTTACTACTCCTTGAGCTTGTTTCCTCTGGATTCCGAGGGTCGGGCCTGGACGCTGTACCTCAAACTGTCTGCGCAACTTAGGCAACAGGTGATTACGGGAGTCCGCCTCATAGATGACGAAGAACAAGTCTGGTTAGCCGGAAAGCCTGATTCTGACGGAGAACTCAGCGGTGATTGGCATTTGCCAGGTTCCCCCATAGAGCGGTTACGCCAAACCAAACTACATCTCAAACCACTTTGAACGCCGCTTTCATTATGACGGCATCGCATCAGGCTGAAATCGAGTTTCCTATCGCCGGAGCCTTGCCCTACCTTAATCGCGTGCAAGTTATAGCCTATCCCTCGTCACGCCAGCACGCCATCAGTTGTTCTTACCGTGACCGACTGGCGTCGATCAAGGAAATACTAGGCCATAGCCGGTCCGACGAAGATCCGACCACTTTGGACATTGATGTGGTGGTGCGATTTAGTGACCCGCGTTTCGACGGCCAAAGTTATGGTTTGGCACTCGCCTTGGCGGATAAGCTGGCTCGATTTGGCAACCCAACGCCATATCATCGTATCGTGGCGACGGGTGTATTGACACACGAGCGTGTGATCTGCCGAGTCGAAGGTTTTGCAGAGAAACTGAAAGCTATCGCAGAACACTGCAACTCCGAGGCACTTTTCATTTTCCCTAAAGAAAATCAAGAAAAAGAATCGATATTATTGACCGAACTGAACATAAGTATCTCCCAATGTGCCGTGAGCCAGTTGGATGATTTGTGCGAGCTTTGGCAAGCTTGTTCTGAACAACTGCTGCCCTCTCAATACTGGCGGCTATTCTGGAGAGGGGCGATATTTGGCTTTGGGCTGGTGTTATCCATAACCTGTGTTTTGATTTTATTTTCCTAACCAGGATTATTCACTAACGTTACGCGAAGCGTGGTATCAAGTGTTATGTTATCGGAATGAATCGAGAAAAGCTTGAACCCGACATTCCGCATCAGGGCAATCGCGCTATGTGATTTTGAGGTCCAAAGATTAGCTGAGCACGGTACTCATCCGACCAAACACGTCACTGAGCGTGTCGTGGGAGGAAATCCCGTTCGGTAGCTCCAGAAAAACCCACAACCAGGTCACCTTTTGCTCGGCAAATTCTGGCTCTTCCATATCTCCCGTGGTGTGTCCCACATTTTGTGGCGTCAGGCATTCATGAGCACCAATATATTGTGGTTGGCGAATTCCAACTTCACATAAAAATTCAGGGAGTTGAGAAAATTTGATCCCGGCTGCCATCTCTCGTACGCTACCGACCCATGAGTAGAATTTTTCATCTTG
>JAAUQA010000077.1 GCA_012032855.1 Candidatus Competibacteraceae bacterium | reverse complement strand
ATTTCGGCGTAGCTGACTTGACGCTTGGCCTCCACTAAGGCTTTGACGATTTCCCGCGATCGGTCGGGCGCAAAACGCCAATCACTGGTAAATGCGATGACCAGAAAACGTGCTTTCGCACGGCGAAAAGCCGCGCTTAAATCATTATCGAAGTCAGCGGCGGGGTCGAAATAATCCAATGCCTTGGTCATCAACAAATAGGTGTTGGCATCGAAACGGTCTACAAAGCTGTAACCCTGGTAACGTAGATAACTTTCCACTTGAAAATCGGAGTCATAAATTGTAATTCAGTTTACCTTCACGTAATTCCCGCCCGAATTTGGCGCGCATCCCTTCGTCGGAAAGGTAAGTGATATGTCCGAGCATACGCGCGATCATCAATCCCCGCCGGGGGATGGCGCTCTGCGCATAGTAATTCCCTTGATAGAATTCCGGGTCGGATAAAATGGCCCGGCGTGCGACTTCATTGAAGGCTATATTTTGCGCAGAAAGCCGGGGGGCGGCAGCGATAGCGATAGCATGACGTACTCGCCCGGGGAAATCGATCGCCCACTGCAGGGCTTGCATGCCACCTAAGCTACCGCCGATGACCGCTGCCCAAGTGGTGATGCCCAGCCTATCGGCCAAGCAGGCTTGGCTGCGTACCCAATCTTTCACGGTGACGATGGGAAAGTCCGGTCCATACGGTTGACCGGTCACGGGGTGGGTCGACGTGGGTCCGGTGGAGCCGCTGCAGCCGCCTAGATTATTGCAACAAACCACGAAAAAACGACCCGTGTCGATCGGTTTGCCGGGGCCGATACAGGAATCCCACCAGCCCGGTTTATGCCGTTCGGTGTCGTGATAGCCGGCGGCATGATGATCTCCGGACAATGCATGGCAAATCAAGATGGCGTTGCTGCGCGACTCATTCAATTCGCCATAGGTCTCGTAAACCAGCGTGTATTGGGTCAACGTGCGACCGCAGTCCAGGGCCAGCGGTTCATTAAACACCGCGGTTTGGGGAGTAACCAAGCCCACAGAGTCGGAAGGAAAGGCGTCTGCCATGATTAGTTTATAAGGCTTAATGAAACCGCATCAGTCTACTGGCGAAGCAGGCTCCGGGCAACCTCAGGTGTTCGGAGCAGGCTTGATATCCGGAGGGAGTCGGCGCGGTGAATGAATCCGAAACCGTTTATTCCGGCTTGTTTCACCGGAAATCAGCACGACACGGGATGGAGGCACCTGAAATGCTTTGGCAATAAAGTCTCGGGAACGGCTATTGGCCTGACCTGCTACCGGTGGCGCGCTGATGCGCAAGCGTAAGTGTTCTTGTTGCGGATCAAGCCATTCATCCCGGCTGGCGCGCGGTTGGATGCGCACCCGCAGGATCAGATCGCTACCATCCCAACGATAGTAACTGTTCATCGTTTGATCTGAGCGTTCTAATAAGACAAGCCGCTTAGATTGAGCATGTCGCTGATCAATAAGCGCAGAAATATTAACCCGACAATGACAATCATGGGCGATAAGTCTAGTCCACCCATAGGCGGCAATAAACGCCGAACAGGACGCAATACCGGTTCGGTCAGTTGATGGAGCAGGTAAACGGCAGGATGACGGAAGTCGATATTGACCCAGCTCAGAATGGCCTGAATGATAACTGCCCAAATGTAAACATTGAGCAGCAAGTAAATCAATTCTATGAGCGCCAGAAGGAGTAAATTGACGAGGTTCAAATTCTGCCCAAGCACACTGAGGATGAGCAACAGTTCGGCAATTTTGAGACCGATCATCAGCACCACAGCGGCCATGTCCAGTCCCATAACACCGGGAATGATCCGACGTAGGGGAATCAGCGGGGGATTAGTCAGTTTGACCAGGAATTGCACCAATGGATTATAAAAATCAGCGCGTACCCACTGTAATAAAAACCGCAATAGAACAGCTAGGATATAAAAACCGAACAGGGTTTGAATCAAAAATAACATAGCGGTCATGCGGCTCCTCCCAGCCAATCGCCCAGTTCCCGGGCTCTTTGGTGAGCGGCCGTTAGGGCTTTGCTAAATAACGTCTCTAACTTACCCGCTTGTAGTTCAGCGATAGCGCGTTCCGTTGTCCCACCCGGCGATGTGACCCGTGCCCGCAGGGTAGCAACGTCGTCAGCGCTTTCCAACGCCATTTTGGTCGCGCCGAACGCGGTTTGCAGGGTCAACAAGCGGGCCTGGGCTGGGCTTAGACCCAAACTGACACCGGCTTGCTCCAAAGCTTCCATGACCAAGAAAAAATAAGCCGGCCCGCTACCCGAAAGAGCTGTGACACTATCCAGTAAAGCTTCTTCGTCTACCCAAACAGTCAATCCCACGGCACGCAGGATGGATTCAGCTAATTGTCGTTGTTCGGCGGATGTGGTGGCGCTGGCGAATAGCGCGCTAGCTCCGCTGCGCACCAAAGCCGGTGTATTGGGCATAGCACGGACCAGTGCGCCATGGCCATCTAGCCAGCGACATAGGTCCGACGTGCGCACGCCTGCCGCAATGGATACAACCAACTGATTCGAGCTGCCTACTATGGGAGCCAATTGTACAGCTACCGATTGAACGGTCTGGGGTTTAACTGCGAGCACGACCACCGACGCTTGGCTTGCAGCTTCACTATTGTCGGTGGTGACATTAACATTGAAATGGCGACGCACTGCGTCCAATTGTGATTCACTGGGATCAGAGACCCAGAGCGTGTTGGGATCACAACCATCGGCGAGCAAACCACCGATCAAGCTGCGGGCCATGTTCCCGCCACCGATAAAGGCAGTATGGAAAGTGTTCATTGAGTGCTAAGCCTCAGATTTTGAAATGGCTCCGGAGAATAACCCCTTGGGTATCCCCCAGTGATTGTGAAGTCGCTAGATTAACTGCCTCAGCGAGAATCGCCTGCAAGCAATTGCAAAGTTTGTGCACGGATAGCGCTGACGCGATTGTCTTGCTGATACGATGTGTAAATTTGCTGTTTCCCTTTGGCGCTGAGTCGTTGATAAAACGCATAAGTTCCGGCAAATTGCTGGCGTAGTGCCTTTTCGAAGTCTTCTTGTGATGATAAACCCGCAGATATACGCCCGTCGTCAGCGGGCGCACGGTTTGTAGGCGTCGAAGAATGGGTAATTGGAGTAATGGCTTGGCGTTTTGCCGCCGCTTCGATTTGGCGCAGATATTCCGCATCATCGGTCGCGGTGTGCCCTCCTGCACAGAGAAAAAACAGCCCAATCAATGGATAGCGAAGTTGATGCAAATTCGAATGCAAGTATGCAAACATAGGATTAGCAGTAGTCCAAAATCGCCGATTGGTGATGTTTATCAATCAATAGACTTACTGAATGCTCTGAAGCTGTTATTCATGGTTCTGATGGAATAACCCGTTCGCCGAATAGAGCGGTCCCAACTCGTACCAGGGTGCTGCCCTCTGCAATAGCGGCTTCCAGATCACCGTACATTCCCATAGATAGGGTGTCCAAAGCAAGACCTCCGGCGGAGAGGGACTGTTGTAAGTCCCGTAATGCAGCGAACGCCTTTCGTTGCACAGAGAATTCACGCTGTAGTGCAGGAACTGTCATTAAGCCACGCAAGCGCAGACGTGGCAAGGCTGCAACGGTGTGTGCGAGTGATTCAAGGCCATCAACAGAAACCCCTCGTTTATTAGGTTCTGCGCTAATGTTAACCTGCAGGCAAATATTAAGCGGAGGAAGATGCGTCGGACGTTGGCTATTGAGACGTTGGGCTATTTTCAAGCGATCAATGCTGTGTACCCAGGTGAAGTGCTCAGCTATTCCGCGAGTCTTATTGGATTGGATAGGACCAATAAAATGCCATTCCAAATCCCAACGCTGCAGAGCGGCCATTTTTCCAGAGCCTCTTGGAGATAACTTTCCCCAAACCGTTGCTGCCCTGCTGCAGCGGCGGCAGCGATGAGCATCGCTGGTTTAGCTTTACTGACCGCCAGTAAGCTTACTGAACCCGCAGGACGCTGAAAACGACGTTCTGCTGCCTGGATGCGCGCGTGTAAACTAGCCAAATGGGTAGCCACGGGATTTATTTTTTCCCCTGACTCGATCTGCTGGGGTTGGCGCGAACTGTTATATATACTCTTAACGATTTCCATAGTTCTGAGTCCAACCGGTACTAATTAAGACACGCATAGTTGTTGTAAGACTGAGGATATTATAGAGGAAACTTTTATGACGCCTACACTTGATGATCTTTTGACCTTTTCAGTTAAAAATAACGCGTCCGATTTGCACTTGTCGGCTGGGTTGCCCCCATGATTCGGGTCGATGGCGACATCCGCCGAATCAATTTGCCGGTGCTGGAGCATAAAGAGGCCCATGGTTTGATCTACGACATCATGAATGATAAACAGCGTAAGGATTACGACGAGTTCCTGGAGTGCGACTTTTCTTTCGAAGTGCCGAAGCTGGCTAGGTTTCGGGTCAACGCCTTTAATCAGGATCGGGGGGCGGGAGCGGTTTTTCGGACGATTCCCACCAAGATTTTGTCACTGGAGGATTTAGGCTGTCCCCAGATATTTAAAGATATTACACTGAAACCACGTGGCCTCGTGTTGGTGACCGGCCCCACGGGTTCGGGAAAATCAACCACACTGGCGGCTATGGTGGATTACAAAAACGATAGTGAGTACGGGCATATTTTAACTATTGAAGATCCCATCGAGTTTGTTCACCAAAGCAAGAAATGTTTAATCAATCAACGCGAAGTGCACCGCGATACGTTAGGCTTCAATGAGGCGCTGAGGTCGGCCCTGCGGGAAGATCCCGATACGATTTTGGTCGGCGAGTTGCGCGATCTGGAGACCATTCGGTTGGCGTTGACCGCTGCGGAAACCGGCCATTTAGTATTCGGTACGTTACATACCACCTCTGCACCGAAGACCATAGATCGCGTGATCGACGTATTTCCGGCCGGCGAGAAACCGCTGGTGCGCTCCATGCTCTCCGAGTCGATCCAAGCGGTTATTTCGCAGACGCTGATGAAAAAGATAGGCGGCGGGCGGACTGCGGCTTGGGAAATCATGATCGGTACATCAGCCGTGCGCAATCTGATCCGCGAAGACAAAGTTGCGCAAATGTATTCGTCGATCCAGACCGGCAAGGGTTTCGGTATGCAGACGCTGGATCAACATTTACTGGACTTGGTGAGATCGGGCAAGATTAGTCGTCACGACGCCATGTCTAAAGCCAAGAATCCGGATAGCTTTAAAGCAGCCTAACCGTAGATTTAGATGAACTAACAGATTAGCGTTTGCTTGTATGCGTTACGGCAAGCGCGTGGTTGAGCCAACTTTCCAGAATTAAAGTGGCTGCAAACGCATCGTTGTGGTCGTCCTGTGGAGACTTTCCGCAGGACGCCTGATATGAATCGGCTTCCCATGACGAGAGGTGTTCATCAATAGTTTCAACGGGTAAGCCATAGCGACCTTGTAATCGACGGCTAAAGCGCTGCGCTGCGTCGGTTAGGGCAGAAGGGCTATTGTCAGCATGGTGGGGAATGCCGACCAGCAACAGATCCGCTTGCCACTCGGTCAGCAAGCGGCCGATAGCATCCCAATCGGGGCGCTGTCGTTTGTTTCTCAAAATGGTCAATGGCCGCGCCGAAGCAATGAGTTCCTGACCGACTGCGACGCCGATACGCGCTAGTCCGAAATCGAAGGCTATGATTGTGCGAGAACACTTAGGCATGTCCGGCATCAGCAGACAGCAGATTAAGATCCACTCCTAGCAGCGCGGCAGCGGCGGACCAACGCTGGTTGATGGGTGTGTGGAACAGAATAGCGGGATCGGCGGGCCCCGAAAGCCAGGCATTTTCCGCTAATTCCTGCTCCAACTGACCAGGGCCCCACCCTGCATAACCTAGCGCAACCAAGGCATGCTCCGGCTGTTGGCCTTGGGCTAGCGACTGGAGAATATCTCGTGAAGTGGTGATGCCAATGGCGTCAGTTACTCTAAGCGTTGAACCCCAATCGCCCGCTGGAGTATGCACTACAAAACCCTGTTGAGGTTGTACCGGACCACCGTAGTGAACGGGCATAGAAGCGATGGCGGGCTGGCTGATTGGAATGTTCAAATGTTCCAGCAGTTCACCCAAGGTCAATTCCAGCGGGCGATTGATTACGATCCCTAAAGCCCCGTCGGCGTTGTGTTCGCTGAGGTAAGTGACGGTTTGATGGAAATTAGGATCCATCAAACTCGGCATGGCGATAAGCAGTTGATTGCTGAGGTAGGTCGGTTCGTGCATGGCGACTCCTGAACCTCTAGGCCCGCGGTTGATGATAATCCGTCATGCTATCCGCTCACCGACCGGACAGCTTGCCGTGTTCGAATTTCCACTGGCGAACGATATGCAGAATATCATATTGGCGGCGAAGTTCTGCCGGGAAAGGTGCATAGGGTGCGGCTAAGCTGACGATTTGTTTGGCGGCTTCATCCAATGCGGCATGCCCCGAGGAACGGAGTATGCTAATCCGTTAACACTGCCATCCGCGCGAATGGAAACTTTCAAGACAGGGCCTGCAGTTAAATTGCGACGGCGTGCTTCTTCAGGAAAATTCAAGTTACCTACCTGTTCGACTTTACGCACCCAACTCTCTTGGTAAAACTTTTCCAAGGTTGTCATGGAACGCGGGTTGAGATGTTTCTCCCGGGCATTGCTCGTGTTTTGCCGAGGCGCAGAATTCACCCTCGCCATCTGCAATCCAAGATTGCGCAGTTCCTTACCGCTTAGCGCTTGTGGTGCTTTATGCTCCTGAGGTGGCTTCAGCCGGGTAGGTTGGGGCTGCGTAGGTTGGGTTTTAGTTACTTTAGGTTCTGGAGGAGGCT
The DNA here is from genome assembly GCA_012032855.1 of Candidatus Competibacteraceae bacterium. The sequence goes on along the minus strand of JAAUQA010000077.1, from coordinate 3,230 downwards.
GCGGTGTTGGAGGAGCGGCAGCCGGTACAGGAATCGATGCGGGTGGTTCCACTGTGGGTTGTGGAACTGGTTGCAGTGGCTGTGGTTCCACAGTGGTGGGCTGATTAGGTTCAGCGCCTGTGGAGAAGTCAGGTTCACCACCGACCTCTTCTTGCAAGGTGATTTGCAGGCTCAGCGCACTTGGCCGGGACTTCTCCGGCAAAATAGTGAAGCTGACGCCCAACAGAACCAATAGATGGAAGGCGATGGCTAATGTTAATGCTAGACCTAGCCGTTGTTCTTCGTTACGAAGGATGCCTACCAACGTCATCGTTGTTCTCAGGCGATAAGCGCAGCAATGGAATCCATTAGTTGAGCGCCGATATCCAATCCGAATTGGGCATTCAGTTCACGGGCGCAGGTCGGGCTGGTGACATTGATTTCAGTCAAATAGTCACCGATCACATCCAGACCGACAAATAAAAGTCCCATCTCGCGGAGTTTGGGGGCCACCTGGGCGCAGATCCAGCGATCACGTTCAGTCAGAGGTACGCCTTCACCGCGTCCTCCTGCAGCCAGGTTGGCTCGGGTCTCACCGGAAGCAGGGTGTCGTGCTAATGCATAAGGTACTGGCTCACCATCAATCAATAGGATGCGTTTGTCACCGGTTAAGGCTATTTCCGGAATATAACGCTGTGCCATGGATAGCCGCTGATTGTGACTAGTCAAGGTCTCCAAGATCACATTGGTATTGGGATCATCGCGACGTAAGCGAAAAATGGACGCACCGCCCATGCCGTCCAGCGGCTTCACAATGATGTCGTCTTGTTGCTGTAAAAAGCCTCGGAGCCGTGCTGCTTCACGACTGACCAAGGTGGGGGGGCAGCACCGGGGAAACGAGAGCGCAAACAGTTTTTCATTGGCGTCGCGTAAGCTGCGCGGGCGGTTGACAACCAGGGTGCCTGCTGCTTCGGCTTGCTCCAGCAAATAAGTAGTATAAATATACTCCATGTCAAACGGCGGATCCTTGCGCATGAGGATAATATCCAACGTGGCCAGCGGCAGTTCTTGCTCTTGTTGAAAACTGAACCAATCGTTTTTATCGTCTTTAACCGTAAGCAAGCGGGTTCGTCCAAAGGCTTGATCATCATGCAGATAGAGATCGCTTTGCTCGAAATAATGCAGCAGCCAGCCCCGTTCCTGAGCGGCCAACAATAAAGCAAAAGTCGTGTCTTTTTTTAAGTTGATGGACGCAATAGAGTCCATCACCACACCGATTTTAACCGACATATTTTTAGGCGTTTGTTCGTGATACCAGTAGGTTGCCCGTTCGTTGTCCCACTGGGGAGAGCGGGAGTGAGTCCAGTCGAATCAAGCACAATTGTTGAAATGATACTACTATTATTATTCGAAAAGATAAGAAATGTCGGTACAGCCTATCTACATGCACGCCGCAGAGTCACGAGGTAGGCGGGATAACTCGCCGCTTGCGATAAAATTAACATTTCATGCTTGGTGTGGTATACCGTGATGTGTTAAACATGCGTGATCAGCCAGCCTAGGTGCAGCGACAGTGGGGGTGTGTGATGAATGGAGATAATTATGGAGCTTGAAGAAGGAAAGAATACCGGTGTCGAACAAGGCAAATTACGCACTATTAAAGTGATGGTGGTGGACGACAGTGCGACGATACGGCGCACGGCAGAAGACTTGCTGACCAGTGAGGGATTTGCTGTCTTCACCTCAGATGACGGTTTTCAAGCCTTAGCTAAAATGGTTGACAGTCACCCCGACATTGTCTTTATGGATGTGGGCATGCCGCGACTCAATGGGTATCAAGCGTGTTCCGTGATTAAAAACAGCCGGCTGTTTCGAAAAACACCGGTCATCATGTTATCCAGTAAGGATGGCTTGTTCGATAAAGCGCGAGGACGTTTGGTCGGGGCTGAGCAGTTCATCAGCAAACCGTTTACGCGCAAGGATTTGCTGGAAAGTATTCGACGCTATGTCCCGCTCTCCTGAACGTTTTGTAGTACATGTTGGATAGGGGTAAGGTATTGTGAGCGGACAGGCTGTCATACACCCTTTCGACCTGTTGCTGGATATCGATAAGCGCAACCATGCGTTAACAACGGATGCCTCGGCACAGGCAAAACCGGTGGGCGAGGAAGGTCGTTTGGCTGTGCGCTTGGGGTCGTGGAATCTGCTGTTGCCTATGGACGATGTCGCGGAAATCGTTCCGATTCCTCGCATTACCCGTATTCCGGGTGTTGCAACTTGGCTGCTCGGTATTGCTAATTTGCGCGGAACAATTTTGTCAGTGGTGGATTTGCAAGAGTTTTTGGGCGGTGAGCCCAGCACGCCTACACCAAATAGCCGGCTTGTCGTCGCCCGCTCCGGGGAATGGGAATACGGGTTACTGATTCATGAGGTCATTGGTATGCGGCAGTTTGGCGAGCAAAGCCGATTACCTGATATGGCGGAAAATAACAATTTTTCACCTTATTTCTCTGAGGGATTTGAGGGTGAGAATCGACACTGGTTTGTCTTTAATATCGACCGTTTGCTTAATGACCCAAAATTTCTGGATGCGGCGATTTGAACGTGATATTGCTGTTCGGGTGCGTGCACGGAAGTAAAACGATATAAGTGGCTGAGGAGACAATTAAATGCGTGAATCCCCAAGTGAATCCTCGACTCAGGGTGGTTCGCTGAAATACATCATACTCATCGTCTGCCTAGTGCTGTCGATCATCGTGATGGGGCTGTTTTCCTATTGGATAGGGCAATATGACAGTGATTACCGGGCCCACGGGCAGCTGATCTCCGAGCAACGGTTACTTTCTCGCGAGTTGGTGGTGCAGGCCCGCGAAGCAGCTAACGGCAGCGAGCCAGCCTTTGTCACGCTCGAAAACGCTCGCAGCCGCTTCGACGCAATAATGCTTACTCAAAAGGAAGGTAATGCTGATGACGGTTTGTCAGCCTTGCCGGCAGAATTATCCCCTGCCATCGAAGCAATGGACCAACAATGGCAACTCGTTCGAACTGATTTAGATACTATCTTAGCAAGCCGCGCCGCTGTGTTATCAATCAGGAATCGCGTGGCACTCATGGAAGGGGTGATGCCGCAATTGGAAAACACGTCTGATGAGATTGCTCAAAGTTTGGCCGAAAGCGGTGCATCGGTTGGCCAGGTGTATCGAGTGACTAGACAACCCTGGTTGGCGCAACGTATTGACGGCTACTTTAAC
>JAAUQA010000518.1 GCA_012032855.1 Candidatus Competibacteraceae bacterium | reverse complement strand
GCCGCTATAGCAGCGGGACAGGGGTGGGGGAAGAGGCTAGCGAGCGGCGCGGATGGCAACGCGCAGGCTCGTCTGCCACTTAGCGGTGAAAGAGGTTGAAGAAAGTTGGAATCGGGACGAAGCCCGACCTACAACCCCAGTTTTGCGTCACTAGATCGTTCACCGCTGCCGGGTTGGCCTTGCCGCCGGTCGCCTTCATCACCTGGCCGACGAACCAGCCGATCATCTGCGGCTTCTCCCTCGCCTTGCGGTACTCTTGATAGACCTATCCCAGCTTGGCCATCCGCCGCTCGCCGTGCGAAAGGACTACTGGCAAGGTTGGCGAACACTCGGTTTACATCCGAATCAGCGGATGATTCATCGCCTCCCGAATACGCCACCTTTTCGTAGGTGTAGCGTAATTCACCAAAAGCCGTATTACCGAATTGCCTGGTCAGGTAAGGGCTGATAGAGAAAGTGCCCACATCCGTGGTATCTCCGGTAATGGAAAGATTGTCGAAGCTCGTCCTACCCTCCGATGCAATAAGCACTTGTCTATACGAACCTGTGAAGTCAATAAAAAGCAATTCTTTCAATAACTCCGTACTCGCATCAGTAGCCAACTCATGATTTGTGGTGTTGGCGTCGCTGTTTTGCGCATAGAACAAATTCTGTATTCGGTAATCAAGATTAAATTCTGCCCGGCGGCCATTAGCTCGTATCGATATTTCCGGGTTTAGTTGGGTAACAAAATCACCTTCCTCTTCACCAGGCGGTGCCAGTGATACGTTATCTAAATAGGTGCCGGTCACAGCCAAGCTAGGAGCCATAGACCACTCTGCCGCCAATGCCTCTGGGTTGCACTGGATAGCTACTAAGCCAGCGAGTGAAGCAGTGAGCAAAAAACCTCGACTTTGTTTGATCCGCAGAACAGTGACTTTGTGAAGACCGTATGTTCCGGCTATTTCAGTATATATAGTATTGGCCACCGGAAGAGTTCCAGCACTTATTGAGGACCATACCGACAACCTTGTCTTCATCTAAAAGCGCCGCCGCCTCTTTAATCGCTTTTTGCGGTGTGCGCCCCTCTTCCACAACGATTAACACCTGCCCGGCCAGAGTTGTCAACGCAAGCGCCTGAGTGCTTGCGAGTAATGGCGGAGCATCAAGGAGCACGATACGATCGGTGTAACGGGTTGCGAGTTCGTCGGTCAGATATTGCATTCGCTCGCTGGCTAACAATTCATCGGCATCGGGATGGGGACGACCGGCTGGTATCAAACGCAAGCCGGGAACAGTGGTTTGCACAATGACATTATGGAGGGCAAGTTGAGTATCCAATAAAACATCGGTCAACCCAGGAGCGTCCGCTAGACCCAACAGGCTCGTCAAGGAACGTCTTACTAGATCGCCATCAAGCAGAATAACCGTGGTATCCCAGCCTATGGCGATATTCATCGCCAAATTAAACGCGGTAAAGGTTTTACCTTCCCCCGCTAACGCACTGGTCACTGTGACGACGTTTATATTTTCAATTGGGTTAGACGTAGTTGCGTTAGCATTTAATAACAGGGTCCGCTTGAGCAGCCGGTACTCCTCTGCAAGCTTGCTTTGTAGGGCTTTAGGCGTCAGATACCCTGCTTCTGACAAGCGCCTCCAATCCAACTCTACCGGTGACTTGACTTCCGGAAGCGATGGCAGCTTCGTATCGCGATCTTCAATAATGGATGGCGGCGGTACATTACAGTTTTCACTGATAGTCGCTAGCGATGCTGGAATTTCTCGTGTGGGAGTCTTTTCGACATCCAGTTCCAAACGGGCTATGGCTTTTTCTATGCTTCTCACCCCCGCCCCCCCGAGACTCTGCAGCATGGTTTGCAGCTTGGAAAGATCGACAAACAATGCGGCACCGTGGGCAGCTAACAAGGTGGTACCAATGACTACGAACGCTGCAAAATCTAGTCGCTTGCGCCAACGCACTCGGTGAGGCAACACTTGAGAGATTGCACCGAATACCGGTCGTCCTGTCAATTCATACAGTGCGTGACGACCATACACTGCAGGCCAAAGCTGAGAGAGCAAAAAAGCAACACCCAACCCTCCACCAATACCCGCCGCTAAAACCATGGTAGTCAGGGTCAGCCGATTGCGCTGAATGATGGGCCAAGTTTCCTGGACCCGGGGCGGATCGATAACCCTAAAACGCTTTTCCTTTTCAGCTTCATCGACATCGTCCGACAGGGTCGCAGGCCCCTGCCGGGCCACCAACGCATCAAGCTTTTGCTTGGCAAACTCGTACTCCTGATTGAGAGCCTGTAATTCAGCTTCCACTTGGGTCAGGGTCTCTCGCCGCTCTTGTAGTCGTTGCACGCGGCGCGAAAACTCCGCTCGCCTAGCGCGCAAAACCGAGGTTTCACTTTCAATTTGACTCAATGCCACCTTGAGTTGCTGGTAGACAGGGTTGGGTATTGCATTACCCTCAATGACTTCACTTCTTGTCGTGTCTCCTTGCTTTTTGAGTTCTTTTATGCTGCGCCGAGTTGCAATGACGTCCGGGTGCGCCTCGGTATATTTCAGCAACAAATCATCCAAGCGAGCCTGCAGCGCTGCAATTCTCGAACCCGTTGCAGTAGAGACAGTTCTAGTACCCGCTGAAGCGCCTGTTATCGTCGCAGGGATTTCGGTAAGTTGACTCTGTAGCGAATTTCGCCGGTACTCAGCTTCAATAATTTGCAGGTCGACATCGTCTATCGCTGCTTGAGCCGCTTGCACACGCTGAAAATAATTCACGCCTTGTTCGGGAAGAGCGTCGGCATGCTGGCGTTTGAAATCCGCTATTTTGGCTTCAGCAGCAGAGAGTTTCTGCTTTTGTTCAGCAATTTGCTGCTCAAGAAAGCGGTTAGCGGACTGCGAGTCACGCAGGCTTTCCTCCACTGTCTTGTCAACAAAATTAGCAATCAATGCATCCACCACCTGCGTGGCACGCTTGGGATCATTATCTGGGTAGGATATAGCGAAAAAATCCTGCTGCGTCGCCATTGCGCTGGCCCGACTCCCATCTACTCTGATCTGTTGCCCCATTTTGGATAACGCCACTTCCAGATCCTGAGGAGTTTTGGCTTGTTGATCTAATCCTATAGAGTGAGCTACCTGTTCCAAATTGGGCCGACTGACCAGCTCTCGAACCATCAGGCCCAGATAAGCACCGGTATCTTTCTCCAGGGCCAACCCTTCAAGTAAGGGCTGTAGCACTGTCTGCGTGTCCACATAAATCTTGGCGCTTGCCGTAAAAGTGACGGGCTTGATGGACACGAATCCCCACCCGGCCAGCAACAGCACCCAGGCTACCAGCATTGCGTACCACCGGTACCGCC
>JAAUQA010000076.1 GCA_012032855.1 Candidatus Competibacteraceae bacterium | reverse complement strand
CAGCACAACTCAGGGCGGCACGGGCCTTTTGCGACGATATGAGTCAGCAGGAATTAGCCGAATTTTCGGGACTTTCTGTTCAGTCTATCCGAAATTTTGAGCAGGGCCGCACCGCCCTGCATCCAAACAGTATCGAAAAACTCATTAATTGCCTTAATAAAAAACATATTATCATTACCGAAGATGGCATTCGTTTAAATGATAACCCGGTATATCAAGGCCCTGCTGATTTTCGCCTGTTCTTTGATGATGTGTATTTGACCGCCAGCACTCAGGGCGGGGATATTTGCCTATTCAACGGCGTTCCTTCCTTGCTGGTCAAATGGTTAGGCGCAGAGTGGTACGAACAACACGCCAAGCGGATGGAAGCTATCAAGGAAAACTTTGATTTCAAGGTCATCATTGAAAAAGAAGATCAACAATTTATCGGCGCTTCTTTTGCCAAATACCGCTGGTTTCCCAAAGAAAAATTTGATGATTTAACCATTTACATTTACGGGGATAAGGTCGCTTTTCTGTATTTTGAACAAGACAGCGTCACGGTAGAAGTCAAGCGAGACGCTAAAAGCGTTCGCAGTTTCCGGGTTCTTTTTGATATTGCATGGGAACACGTTGCCAAGGAGATTGAAGAGTGACGCATTTTGTTAATTACCATTTAATCATCTCTCGCCAGACTTTTGAAAACAGAAGCTATCAGCCCCTTTCAAGTATTTTTTCAATGGAAAAAATAACGCCTGAGTATGATGTTTTTAGCCGACTCATTGAAGAGGTTGGCGGTCCTTGGAACTGGACGAAAAGACCGCGTTATCACAATAACAAGAAGCTGCTGGAAGAGCGTTTATCCCAGCCCGAAACCCAGTTTCTTCTGTTAAAGAAAAATCCTGAAACGCTGGGCTATTGTCTGGCGGGTACAACCAAGGACGATTTAACCGATGTGTTTGCAGAGGCCGCAACCGGGGACCGCCTGATTGAGATTGAGAATTTCGGATTTTCCCGCAGCACACCGGCAAAGGATACGGGCAGAAATTTTTACCCGCTCTATTTCAACGATTTTTTGAAGATTACACCATGATCTATCTCACCAGCCGCAATACAAATCACGCGAAAGTGATTCCGTTCTATGAAGGGTTGGGAATGACCGTTGTTCACAAGGAAACACTTCCTGACGATCTCAGGACCAATGACCAGCCCCCTACCCCGACCGCAGCACAGCAAGCCGTTTCCCGGCTGGCGCTGGGCTAGCCGGATCGTTACCGGGTAACGATGACCGACCTAAATGCGCATTAATTTTGCTTTCAATAACGGTAGTTCCCATCTCTTTGTTCCTTTCCCACACAATAATAAAATATGCACAAAAAGCATATAGTTGTAGGTTTAATACGTATATTTTTTATGGTTGTCAAGATTATTTTCTCGCAAACACAGGTTAAAGTCTTGACATAAAACATTGATTGCAATACATCAAAAGGAAAGGGAATAGAGAATGTTTACACCGGGGCAATTAAAGGCGGCTCGCGCATTATGCGGCATGAGTCAAGCAGCATTAGCGACTCAATCCGATGTTGCTAAAGCCTCTATACAAAAATTTGAAGCCGAAAAAACAAAACTTCACCCTGATAGCATTGAAAAACTGCGGATGGCGCTTAATAAAAACCATATCTTCTTCACAGAAGACGGCGTCAGGCTCAATGCTAATCCTATTATTTTAGTGCAGGGAAAAAGCCATGAAGAAACCTATTTACAACTGCTGCACGATGTTCGTGAACAACTTCGAGATCACCCCGCCCCCGAATTGCTCATCATGTACGCCGATGATCGCCAATCACCGCCCTCAGTCAATAAACTCTATCGAGAGCTACGCCAACACGGCGTAAAAATGCGCCAACTGGTTGAAGAGGGCAACACCCATTTACTCGGGCCTTTAGAGGAATACCGTTATATTCCCAAGGGCTTATTTATTAATCGGGTCACCCTTGTTTATGCGGATCGTGTAGCCAATGAAACCGCCGATGTGCTGCGCGATGTCATTCGCATAGACCCGATCAATGCCACCATTCAACGCAATACGTTCAACATTCTTTGGCATACCTTGGAGCAACCCACAGAAAGCACGGCGGATGAGCGGTTTTAAACATCAATATCCACCGCAAACAGGCCACTATGCCGTCAAGGTCAAACGCGGCAACAGTTGGAAAGAGTTTGCCAGCGCCCGGTTTCATATCAGTGTCGGTCAGCCATACCACGAAGGCGAAAAATTCGCGGCAACAATGGCATGGGCAAAGCGGCGTTTTGAACAGGTGATAATCTGCGTTAATGACACCTTGCAACGGCATAATTATCATTTCAATGGCATGGAGGAAACCGCCGCCCTTGAACTGGCACAGGTGCGAGGCAATGAATGGATTGACCGGAACAGCAGGGCGTTTTCTAACGTGCCTCATGTCGAACTGTATCGTTGGGAGCACTGGCGCAATCATCCAGATTATGCTTGTCAGTATGACAAAATTAATCAGCAATATCAGGCCGGGCGGCCCATTCGGAAAGCGATAGACGATGAAGTCATGCTGTTCTGGCAGCGCCGCCAGAAAAACGGCCTAGTCGCTGCCCACCGTCTAGGCGCGTTTCAGCACTACTCCACCCAATACCTGATTGAAGAATGCGCCGCGTTTTGTGTCATGTTCCAGCAGGACGAAGCGGTAGACGTGTATCCCGGCTCGGTGTTGCTGCCCTGTGCCTTATTCAAGAATGAAAGCAGCTTGGGAAAACACGGGTTTACCCGGATTGATTTCAGCCGGAACAAAGATTTTCAGCCCCACCGGTGCCCTACCCCACAACAAACCGCTTAATCACCGGATTTAACGTGTCCCTGCTGGCCCCTGTAGCTCCCCTGAGGCGTTTTAAGGCCCTTGCCTATCCATACCCCCCATCTTCATGGTTGGTTGCCCCTGCGGGGCTTCTGAGTGCTTTAAAACGTCGTTCCAGTCCTGCCCTGCTTGTGCCGGGCTATGCCGGGTGATTTGCAAGTCCGGACGCTGAGCGGATTCGAGGGCTTGCCGGATGGCGTCGGTTAAGCTATCGCCGCCGGGGTCGTGGTCGGTCGCTATGATGATTAGCCCGCCCTGCGGCAAGCGTGCTGCTGCACGGGCGATTAACTCCGGCTGATCGGGGTTTAGGCTGCCGCCCGTGCTGAATAGCCGGGTATGCGGATCTGGATACAAGACGTGATAGCTGATGGCATCAATCGCCGTTTCAGCGATCACGGCAACGGTGTCGGTGTGGCTAACAGTAGAAAACCACAAGCCCTTTTCCCCGCCTTTGGCAAAGCCCGTGAAATTTTGGTTTTTGATTTCATACCCACACAGGCCCGCGCTGTTGTAGTGCGGAAAGATGGCATTGCGGTGGCTATCCGTGTACACCTTCCCGACCAGTCGGGGACCGGAAAGCACGGCGGCGGGAATATTGCGGCCCATAAGGTACGGATGCGCGGCGGCTGGCTCCATAGCGGCAAACAGAGTTTGTACCTGGACTAGGTCTTTGCTGGAAGTCTCCAGCTTGGGCACGTAACTATTGGCCGGGGGACGTTTCGGAGGATTGGGGCTTTCCCCGATCCACGGGCGCCAAGGCCATGCGGACTTGCCCCAAGGAACACGGGCTACGCTTCTGGAAGAAATCAATAATGCTGCCGTTGTCGCGTTCGTCCTGCCTTGAGAAGTAAATCCAGTGGCTATCGGTGTCCCGCATAATCACCACCTTGTCACCGTCCGGGCCGTGCATCTCGGCACTGTTGCGGCAACTGGCCCTTCTGTTCAGGGTGTAGCCCATTGAAGCGGCAAATTCCGACAAGTTGATTTGGCGCTTAAACGCTTCGAGTTCGGTGTTTCGGTCCATCTCAACGGATATACGGGGCAGTAGGGAAAGAAACAAGGCATTTTACCCCCTATTCTTTTCCCTACCGCCCCTGTCGTGGCGTAGCCACGTAAAAAAGTTGTGAGCGTAGCGAACTCTTTTTAGGCCAGCTCGAAGAGCTGGGGCGGAGTGACCGAAGGGAACGGAGGGTAGGTCTTATGTTTTCGTGGCTAATTTTTATACACACCCCTGCTCTTGGGTGTTAAATGTGGAGTTAAATATAGGGTTACGGGAAAAAAATTGCCTTTAAGTGACTGAATAATATATGTTAAATAGACCACCCGGTCACTAAAACCCCGAATCTCGGTCACTAAAACCCCGAATCCCGGTCACTAAAACCCCGAATCTTTTACAGAGTTATCCACAGCCTGCAGAGTCACTAAAACCCCGAACATAACTATTGACTTCGGTCACTGATCCCCCGAAAGTATGGTTATGGTCACTGATCCCCCGAATAACGTATTATCTATCCCCAGTGATGAACACCTAATGCCTGATCGGTATCAACAAGATGATCTATTCATCTGTGATATTGCTGATGCTGTTTTAAAAGACATCAATCAGCAAATGGAACACCCCCTTTTATTCCCTTTCTAAAAAACCGGAAACAACTGTTCGTCGCTATGAGCACAATGGCAACTGGTTAGAAGTTACGCCAAGCTTTAAAGGACTAGCAACTATTTATGATAAAGATATTCTCATATACGCTATTTCGCTAATTATTGCGGCGTTAAAACGTCGAGAAAAAGTCAGTCAGCGTGTAAGGATTAATGCGCATGATTATTTACAATTCACGAACCGAGGTACTGGCGGAAAGGATTACACAGCCCTTTGTGAATCTATTGACCGCCTTTCTGGAACCCGAATTAGTACGAATATTAGAACTGGTGATGAAGAACAAACAGATTTTTTTGGTCTGATAGATGCTGCATCTGTAAGGCGAAAACATGGTCTTGATGGGCGCTTATTATGGGTTGAAATAAAACTATCAGAATGGGTGTTCAATGCTATAAAAGCAAAGGATGTTCTTACATTACATCCCAATTATTTTAGATTGCGGAAACCACTAGAACGCCGTGTATATGAACTTGCCAGAAAACATTGCGGTCAACAATCAAGCTGGTCATGTGGCGTTGAAATTCTATACAAAAAGTCTGGCTCTAAAAGTCCCCTCAAGCATTTTAGGTATCTTCTTAAAGAAATTGTAAAAAACGATCACCTACCAGATTATCAGCTTCAATATCAAGATGACAGCGATCAGATTCTATTCATCAACCGAAATACAATGCCTCTTGAAAAAGATAAAACATGGAACGGCACCCTATCGACTAGCGTTATGGAGCGTGTTGGCAAACTAAATTTAGATACTGATAAATACGCACTGGAACAAGAATGGCGGTCGTGGCTTGGAATTAAGAATATAACACCAGAAAATCCAGATGGTCACTTTTACAATTTCTGTAAAAAACGAGAAATAACAACTACAAGAAAAGTATGAAAGTAGGAATTTCCGAACTTATGAAGTTTATAAAATATTATTGACCTACCTTCCTAATTTGCTAATATCGGTAGTTATTAAGTTCTTACTATGTGAAATTCCGAAAGTAGGAAAGTATGAAACAACCACAAATAGCCAATATCCCTGACCCCACGCCGGAAACGTCCTTCTCCGAGCGCGCAAAAGAAGCCAAGAGAAAACAAACAAAATCAGGTGCAAAGGCTGTCAAAAAGTCCTTCTCTTTGACAGCCGATGATGTTTCTTTCATTGAAAAACTCGCCTTAAAGCTCGGCCAGAAACGTGGCAAATCAATGACCGATAGCGAAGCCCTGCGAACGATCATTGAATTCTACCGGGGGCAACAATGAAGGGTATAGCCGTCTTAAGCGACAAAGGTGGGGTTGGTAAATCAACCCTGTGCCATCTTCTTGCGCTCGGCGCGGCTGGCTGGCGCGGCGTTCCTGCCTATTTATTTCACACAGATAACCGTGAACCAATGAAAGTGAATGGTCGGCCATATGCCTACATTGACGCACGGGAAATGGATAGACTATCAACCGTTATGGGATCGCTAGTTAATAATGATGGGTTTTGCATCATTGACGGGGGAGGTAATCGACCAGAATTCGACCAATGGATTGCCGAAGCTGTAGACATTGTTTTAATCCCTGTGACAGCCGACGAAGAAGCCGTCAAACTAGCGAAAGAGACTATGGCGCGCTTAGAAGGGCAGGGGATTAAGCACGCTCGATATATTCTAAATATGGTCAGCCCAAACGAAAAAGAACGCCTTTACGATTTCAGAATGTTTTTCTCTGACCTCGAAGAAGGCAAGATCAGCGGTCAAATCAAGCGCGTTTCGACCGTCCGCAGATTGCGCATGTCAGATGATGACGGCCCCTTTCCAACCCCACCAAGCAACGTCAACAACCTTTCGCGCTCTCTGCATCATCTCGTGGATGATGCTTTAGACAATATGGTTGAAGTCGATATTGAACTGACGGGTAGCCAAGCAATAAAATAGGAAGGTATGAAAGTAAGAATTTCCTATAAATGGAGATTCCAGCTTACACCCCAATATTGCCAAAAAAGAATTTTCCGAAACAACCAGCCGTGCTAACACCACAGCATGTTGCAAAAGGAATTCAATTTTCGGGTCCTCGAAGTGCGGGATGATGAGGGCCATTATCGGCGGGCGACCCGTGAGGAAATCATCGAAGCGGCCCTAGAAGAAATTAATGCCCAGTTTGCCCAAGGCACGCTGATTCACTCGGTGAAAGACACCCAACAGTTTCTACAACTGCGCATGGCGCGGCTGGAACATGAGTTGTTCGCCGTCTTGTGGCTGGATAATCGCCACCGGGTCATTGCCTTTGAAGAACTGTTCCGGGGCACCATCGACGGCGCGGCGGTTTACCCCCGCGAGATTTTAAAATCCGCTCTCCAGCATAATGCAGCGGCGTGTATCCTGTGCCATAACCACCCGTCGGGGATGGCTGACCCGAGTGAGGCCGATAAACGGATCACCGAAAAGATCAAAACCGCCCTGTCGATGATTGAGGTAAGAACCCTCGATCATATCGTGGTCGGCGAACGGACTTGCTCCTTCGCCGAATTAGGCTTGATGTAAAAGCAATTCTTGCATCAGCTCTTTTCCTATCATGCGCTTAAAACCTTGGTCACCGCGCCCACACTCGCCCCGGTCTTTTTAGCAATCTTCCGGATACTCATTTTTTGACCTCTAAGCGTTTTGATTTTTTCTTTCGTGGCAGTCGATAGGGCAGGGCGGCCTATCACTTTGCCTTGTGCTCTGGCGCGGGCGAGTCCGGCCTTGGTGCGCTCGGAAATCCGCGCCCGTTCCAGCTTGGCACTGGTCGCCAAAATCGCAATCACTACATCGCCGAATACTCCGGCGCTGTCGATATATTGCTCAGTGTAGGATTTGAATTTAACCCCGGCATGGTTCAGGCGTTCTAAATGCCGGAAGGTTGGTAAGGTGCCTTCGCGGCTGAAACGGTCAAGCGCCCAAAACAACACCAGATCAAATTTCCGCTTGTTGGCGTCCTCGAACATCTGCTGAAACCGGGGGCGTTTGTCGGTGCCGCCGCTTTGTTCGTCGATGTATTCAGCGAAGACTGGCCAGCCTTGTTTTTCACAATAGCTGCGCAGCTCGGCCAATTGGTTTAAGGCTTCCTGATCGTCTTTTGAGACCCGCGCATAAATTGCGACGGTTTGAATGGTTGGACTGTTCATAAATCGCTCGGTTTATGAACACCCTAGCACAGCCTGTTGAGACCGCAATAAATCAATGCGTTAGGGGAGGGGAGTTTGACACCCTTTTATGAACACTGCCGGGGTGAACAGATCGCTCGTCATCTGTGCACTTTTACAGCGATTTGGGGCGGTTGGCAACTCGGCCAAAACCGCCCCGATCACGGATCAGTATTCACTCGGTAGAAGCAAAACATTGTCCGTGAGCCACAACGTGATGCCTGTCGCGGGAAAGTCGGTATAGGTTAAATGCTCACTGTAAAGGTGATTGCCGTTGCCATCCTCGACCCTAAGCGTTGCCGTGCTGTCGTCGGTGACGTTCAGCGTCCAGACTTGGAACGGCTTGGCGCTTATTTCCTTGCGGTGCTGTAGCGAGAAAATTTTCTCGATCAGCCAGTAAGCTCCTGCATTTTCAGCGACATAGCGCGTACCATCGGTATACAGCAGGTTCGGAAATAGGGGGTGCTTGTACCAGTGTTCCGTGCCAGTGAAATATTTCAAATCGGGTAGTTTGTTATCGTCCATGATCTTTTCTCCTCGTGGTTTTTTTCGATGCGGAGAAAAAAAGCGGACGCAGTAACCGAAGCCGTCAAGGGTGCGAAGCACAACGCTTGCCCTTGACGGCAAGGTGCGGACGCTTAACGTAGCGAGAATAAAAAAACCGCATGAGAAAAGGCGGCGATGAACTAACCCGATGAGGCCGAAAACCCGGTATCGTCACGGTGCTGCCTGCCGGTTATTTTATCCGCTAGCGGCAAGATTACCCCATCCCCCCCGGCTTAGGCCCTAAACTCCGTTCCCGAACCCGCCCAAAGTCACGCTGCTGATGCCGATCATTCGCCGGGCGAGGGGCAAAGGTCCGCTCTAGGGCCGCGTCCAGCTTTAACCGTTCCTGCTCGTGCTTCTTCTCTAAGGACTGCTCGGCCTTGGTAATCTTACGCCGCGCCTGCCGGTCGGCCAGCTTCGCCGCATCCCGCTGTAATTCCCAATCCATCCGCAACTCAGCTAGGAGGGGCCGGAACGCTGCTTTGATCTCGTCGCGGGCTTGGCGCTGCTCGGCCCGCTGCGCCCGGCCTAACGCCCGGCGCTGCCGGTGATGCTGTTCGGGCAACTGGTGAGTGGTATCAGCGGTTTTGAACAGGTGAGAAAGACGCCCTTGATTGGGTTTATCACCACTGCGCACCGCTTGTTTCAACTCTTCGGCGAGATTAGCCGGGCTATTGTACTGCATGACCGCTTGAGCGGTATTCACTTCGCGGGCCTGTTGTTGATACAACGCCTTCCATTGCGGTTTGTAAGCATCGCGGATTTCTGACTGACGGGTTTCGATTTGTTGTTCCCGGTCAGCAATCAGGTCTTTTTGCTGATTTCGGAACGCTTGGTAAAGCTGTTCACGACGACTGAGATAGGTGCTGCGGGTGCCGCGAGCCTGCCGAATGACAGATTCGTTTAAGGCGCGTTTTTCTTCCCGTTGGTTGCGAGTAAGACGGGCCGTTTCGCTGATGCGTAGATTGGGCGATTGCTCCAGCCGGTGCAGATTGCGGTCAATGATGTGTTCGTTGAACTCGCGCCGGGTTCGGCCTTGGTCAATGTCGGGGTAGCGGATTTCTCGGCCTCGGTGATCGGTGCGAATTTGACTGGTCGGTTTGTTTAGGGTGGCGTCAATGAATTGCGCACGGGGACCAACATGAATTTGCGGGGTTTGCTCGATGCCCTGTTCTTGCAAGGTGCGTCGGTCGATGCGTTGCTCATGGCCGTTGAGTTCTAGATGGGCGTTACAGGTGTGTTCCCACAAGGCACGGATTTTATCGGTGGAGCCGCGCTCGGTGGTTTGCAACACCCGTTTACCGTGTTCAACGGATTTATCCACTAGGACGATATGGGCGTGGGGATTATGTTGGTCCGCACCGCGTTGATGGATAGCGGCAAAAAACGGCGTTTGCTGGTCGCCGAGTTGCTGACAAAAATCACGCACGAGAGTGGCACGTTGTTCTTCGTTGAGTTCCCGTGGTAAGGCAACTTCGATTTTGTCACAGACGCGGGCGTTTTTTCTTGATACCGCTTCGTGGCGATCCAGCCACGCCCGCGCGGCGTTGCGTTGGGTAGGGATATGTTCAGCAACAAGGGTTGCTTCGGCGCTCTGGCGGGTAATATAGCGAATATGCGCCCCTGCCGTGCCGGGCTGGCTTTGGGTGGTTTTCCCGATGTGGCTGTGGTTGCAATGGTAGATCGCCATTTGCCGCTGCTGTTTTTATGAGCACTGCCCGGCGAATGCCGGGACCGTCGGAGACACGTTTAGGAAAGGTTGGTTGATACCAGTTTAGCACGGGTTTGCAACGCAAACCCATAAGTGCGCCCTCCCTATTCTACTGAGCTTACCGATTCTTGATTTGGAGCGATATGGAGCAACAAAGGTTCACTGGTTCTGTCCACAATGCGGCACACGGGAGGA
>JAAUQA010000517.1 GCA_012032855.1 Candidatus Competibacteraceae bacterium | reverse complement strand
CTGATGCAAAACCCGCGTCTGTTGCTGGTCGATGAACCGGTGGCCGGCATGACCCCGCAAGAGACCGAACGCACTGCCGAATTATTAACCGGGCTGGCCGGGCAGCACTCGGTGGTGGTGGTGGAACACGATATGGCGTTTGTGCGTTCCATCGCGCGCAAGGTGACCGTATTGCACGAAGGCAGTGTGCTGGCGGAAGGGCCGATGGATGCGATCCAGAGCGATCCCAAAGTGATCGAAGTCTATCTGGGGGAGCACTGAATCATGCTCAACGTTGACGGCTTGAACCAGTATTACGGGGCCAGCCATATTCTTTGGGATATTGCCTTGACGGTACCGCAGGGCGGATGCACCTGCTTGATGGGGCGCAACGGGGTCGGTAAGACTACCTTGTTAAAAACCATCATGGGCTTGGTGCCGATTCGCTCCGGCGCGATTGAATTCGCCGGGCAAAAAATGAATAAAGTGGCTGCGCATCAAAGAGCGCGCCTAGGAATTGGTTATGTTCCGCAAGGACGGCAGATTTTTCCGCAGTTGACTGTGGAAGAGAACCTGCGCATCGGGCTGAATGCGCGACGGGATCAGATCAAAACCATCCCGGAGCATATATTCGAGATGTTTCCGGTGCTAAAAACCATGTTGCGGCGACGCGGCGGCGATCTATCTGGGGGACAGCAGCAGCAGTTGGCTATCGGTCGAGCCTTGGCGATAGCGCCGGAATTACTCATTCTGGATGAACCCACCGAAGGTATTCAGCCCAACATCGTGCATGAGATCGGCGATGTGATCATGAAACTGAATCAGGAGCAGAATCTGACGGTGTTGTTGGTCGAGCAAAAATTGCCCTTCGCACGGCGAGTAGCTAAAGATTTCTGCATCATGGAAAAGGGACGCGCAGTGGCGGCGGGTCAGATAGCCGATTTGAACGATGAGTTGGTGCAGCGGCATTTGTCGGTTTAATCGGCACCAGCTCTCCTGGGAGAAGCAGAAGTAGGGTACGCATTGCGTACCATTCTGTTATTGTCAACCCTGAAACAAGGTACGCGATGCGTACCCTTGTATCTTAAAGCTCGTGGTGGTTAGCTACCCCCACACGGGACCCGGAGAGGTTGTGCGTACCCGAAGACTTTGAGTCTGTCACGTAGATAGCCCCCCGTGTTCTACCTTCCGTTCGCCGCGTCGAGTCTGAACGGTATTCTAGGCGCGAGAGCCTGCATGAACAAGGTTAGTGAGCGAGCGAAGTGGGAGGTGAGGTATGCCATTTGCCATTGGTCTGGATGTGTCGAAAAAGCACGTTGATACGGTGATTTTGCTGGATGAAGGAGGGCATAAAAAACGCCATAAACGCTTTAGTAATAACGCGAAAGGGCATGAGCAGCTGCTCGCTTGGACACAACATCATCGCTTAGCCGAGCTGGGCGATTGCCTCATGGTGATGGAAGCCAGCGGCCCCTACCATGAAGCCTTGGCGCTGGCACTATACCAAGCTGGAGCCGTGGTCTCGGTGGTCAACCCGAAACGGCTTAAAGATTTTGCCAGTAGCTTAGGGCTGAAAGCCAAGAACGATTCCCTGGATGCGTTTGCCATCGCCCGCTATGGGCAGTTGTGTCAACCCCAGCTCTGGCAGCCTGATCCACCTGAGTATCGTCACCTCAAAGCGCTGCTCAGTCGGCTGGAAGCATTACAGACGGATCGTCAGCGTGAGCGCAACCGCTTGGAGAAGGCTCAAGCAACGGCAACCTCAGCGGCGGTGCTGGACTCGCTAGAACGCAGCTTGGCGTTCCTGGAAACCGAATATCAGCGCTTACGCCAGGAGATCAATGATCATATCAACCGCCACCCCAAACTGAACCAGGATCGTCACTTGTTAGAGTCCATTCCGGGTATCGGCCCGGTGCTCTCGGCACAGATGTTGGCCTTGTTGCACGGTGGGCAGCGCTTTGAGAGTGCGCCTCAGTTCGCTTCTTATCTGGGTCTGATACCGACCCAGCATCAGTCGGGCAGCAGTATTAACAAAAAGCCTCATCTGTCCAAGCTCGGTCCCCCACGCGTCCGGGCTAAGCTGTATATGGCGGCGATTGTAGCCAGTAGCTGCAATCCCGATGTCAAGGCACTCTATCAGCGGCTGCTCGAACGGGGTAAATGCCCAATGGCCGCGCTGGGAGCTGCCATGCGTAAACTCGCCCAGATTTGTTTTGGCGTGATTAAAAATCAAACGCCTTTTCAACCTCAAATCGCTGTTTAGGGACTTGACTATCAAGACGGTATCTACCTGGCTATATTGATCATTTGGCCCAGCGTCCCGTTGAGAAAATATTGAAAAACAAAATTTTATAGAAGCAATGTGATTCATATAAACCATCGGTTATGGCGAGCAGATATTGACATATAAGCGTGTTAACATATATATTAACAGGAGGTTTTTATGCCGCAGTTCAAAGGGCATAAGCTCTGCGTAGAGTGGGGACAGCAAGCCGATAAAACATTTGATGTATCCATTAAGCAAATACAGCCCGACCGCAGAAATAGCGCAAAAGCTCAACTTAGGGCATTGATTGAACAGTTAGCTAATAGCGGTCGTTTGAAATCACCTGAGCAATTTAGAAATGAAGGTGATGGATTTTACGCTATAAGAACAAAAATAGGATTGCGTGCCTATGGTTGGTTTGCAAACAAAAAGAACGGGGTTTCAGTAAAAGGACTATTTGCTATTAGCCACTTTATAAAAAAGAAGAAAGACAAGCTCGACCCAAGAGATAAAGCACTAATGATTAGATCGAGGCAACGATATGAGCAACAAGGAATTGATTAAAGGATTAGGCTGTCTGTGGCAAGAAAATTCCGAGGATTACTTAAAGGTAGTAAACCAGGAACGGTTAATCCTTGATGTAACAGAAAATATCTGGTCGTTTCTGGAAGCTAATGGATTATCTAAATCTGAGTTGGCGCAGAAGCTTGGTGTGAGCCGCTCATACGTGACGCAGATACTCAACGGCAATCGGAATATGACTCTGCGCACATTAGCTGATATTGGTTATGTCTTAAAGAAGACCATTGATGTTAGTTTTAAAGATGACGCTTATAAACCTCCCATTAGTAGTCAGCCTCTTGTTGAGGCCGGCGACTCTTTCTCTACAGGAGAAGGTGCCGCGGTTAAGCTCATTTGTTTGGTAACAAACCACAACGGAGACTACTTAGATGCCCAAAAACTTCACAGCTGGGTGGATACCGTATCGTCGATCAGTCAGGAGAAATAGACAGGCGTTACGAGAGTTTTTCTGTTCAATACGCCAAAGCAGATTCAAGTGACGATACGCAACAGTCTCTACGCGCAACAACGACTTTACAGATATTTAAAA
>JAAUQA010000516.1 GCA_012032855.1 Candidatus Competibacteraceae bacterium | reverse complement strand
GGTGAATCTCGAACCGCTTTAGTGTCGCCGCGGCGCGCTCCGCATTGAGCTGTTCCAGGCCTACTAAGCTTAAGCTAGTCGCCGAACCATTGATGGTGATCGTGTCGGGACAGCCGTGCAGCCGGATCGCTTACAGGAAAAACCGGCGGGCGACGTAACTTATGTACGAGGTTGCTTCAGCAATTTGGCAAACCCGGTTCGCAGCTTTGCCAGCTTCGGATCGATGTAAGTCCGGCAGAACGGTCTTTCAGGATTTTGCTGTAGTAGTTCATGAACCTCGGGTCCGATGGCTTGAAGCCTCTAAGCGTCAATGCGCGCGTTACTAGCGAAGTCCCTGTCTCCGCCGCCAAGCTGGCAATTATGCCTGCAGCCTCATCCAGTTGATGATTATCGAAGCAATAGACTGCACTGCGATACTTGCCACGCATCGTATGGCGGGAGGTACTGGCATGGGTAATCAAATGGACCTCAATCAATGCGCGCGGGGAGATTGCTCCCAGATCGTAAGTCACGATGACTGCTTCGGAGTAACTGTCATCTGGCGCATCCGAGACTGCAAAGCCCTGTTCAACCTTGTCTACGCCACGCAGTGCCTGAAACACAGCTTCAGTACACCAATGACAACCGCCACCAAATCCATCTGCTGCATGGCTCAAACCGCCAACGGCAATATGACCTGGGCGAGCCTCAGCCACGCCCAGGTCATATTAATAAAGCTGCAGGCTATCTCCATAGCGAGTATTGAGCCAGGCTTTGCCATTGCGGTTGGAAGCACGGGAAACAAAGTCCCCATGCAAGATCTGCAGCCAACTACTCGGCAGTTTCGTGGACCTCACGCCGGGGTAACACCCAGTTTGGACGCGGGAAATGGCAGGTGTAGCCATTGGGATAGTGCTCCAGGTAGTCTTGGTGCTCAGGCTCCGCTTCCCAGAAATCGCCAACAGGCGCCACTTCGGTCACCACCTTTCCCGGCCATAGACCGGATGCATTAACATCGGCAATCGTTTCCTCGGCAATGCGTTTCTGTTCATCATCCACGAAGTAGATGCCGGAACGATAGCTGGTGCCACGATCGTTACCCTGACGGTTCATTGTTGTCGGGTCGTGAATCTGGAAGAAAAATTCCAGCAACTCACGATAGCTTATCTTTTCAGAATCGAAGATGATTTCGATTCCCTCGGCATGGGTTCCGTGATTGCGATAAGTGGCGTTTTGCACGTCACCTCCGGTGTAACCCACTCGGGTACTGATGACACCGGGCCTATTACGGATGAGGTCCTGCATGCCCCAGAAGCAACCTCCTGCAAGAACAGCACGTTCAGTCATCTATCTATCCTCCAATTGGTTGAGGTATTCGCCAAAACCTTCAGCCTCCACTTCATCCTTCGGGATGAAACGAAGGGAAGCAGAATTGATACAGTAACCGCAGTCCACCCATATCGGCCGGTCCATCAGGAAACACGTGACCCAGATGGCTGTCTCCATGGACTGAACGAACCTCGGTCCTGGTCATCCCATGGCTATTGTCACGTAGTTCATTGACATGAGCCGGTTCAATCGGTTTCGCGAACGAGGGCCAGCCGCACCCGGAATTGAACTTCGTGGACGACGCGAAGAGCGGCTCTCCGGTGACGATATCGACATAGAGTCCAGGTTCGAAATGGTCATCATACCCCCCGGTAAACGGGTGTTCGGTGCCGCTCTGCTAGGTGACCCGGTACTGTTCTGCGGTCAGGCGGGAGAGGGCTTTGTAGTCTTGGTGTATTTCATCTATGGCTCCACGCGGTTGCTATTCTGAAGCCATAAGTGGGGGTTGCGGCGAAAATACCAATACCGTCGAGCGCACTTTTCATATCACGAACTGGTACCAAAGCTCTGCTTTTAGTATGCCTGGGCGGAATCTCTGGCAAACTGGCTCGCCAGTTGGTTCTGACACACTTCGAGCAGATTGCCTTAGCTGGACGCCGCTACCGTGGTCAACTTGCGGTAACGTCAAAAAGCTAGTTATTCACTTTTACACTACGCGCCCGAAGCCGTATCGATTGATAAACAATCCGATGACAATGTCGTGCATTGGTGTGGATTTAGAAAAACGAATCGTTTTACGGGCCAGTCGCTTGATGCGCTTGCGCAAGTTAAGGTGCTTCCGTTCAATGCGTTTCGTGTTGCTTTTGCCTGGACAGTATTGCTCGGCATCGAGGTGACGTTGATAAGCGCCCAGATAGTCCGTGTGATACCGGGTAATACCAAACGGTTCCAGCAACGCTTTCAGCTTGAGAAAGACTTCATCTTTGCGGCGGCCGAACCCATACGCCAGCACCGTGCCGGTGTGATGATCAATCGCATGCCACAGCCAGCTTTGCGCCTTTTTATTGCCGACGTTGGACCCTTGCTCAATCGACTTCCACTTCGCCAATCCGCACAATCGCCACCGCGACACCTGCCGGATTCAAACACTTCAAGAGCGCCGTATTGACCCACTCAAGGTCAACTTCCTTTTTTTAACGTGCTAACCACCGTGTCCTTGCTGATGCCCAGCACTCGCCCGGTATCCCGAACCCCTCTGCCATTCAACGCCATATTGATTATCTGCTGTTTGACCTCAGGCTGATAGGCACGGTGATGATAGTTGAGCATAAACATCCGATGGTCACAAGCATCATTCTGGCACAGGTAACGCTGTTTCCCGTGGCTGATTTACCGCGTTTGACCACTTGCTCCGTCTTCCTTTAGCTGAGCTTCGATGAAGCGCTGCATCTTGTCCTTGCCCGGCAGTTCAAGCTGGTATTTCGATACAAATAGCTGATTGTCCATGCCTGCCAAAGCATATTCCACCAAAGCGGGAAAATTACCGCAAAGGTACGTAATGCGCCCCTGAGTTTTCGATAACACACGGATGGAAAACGTATTTCAGGAATTTCGCACCCTCCAATTTTCACCCCATTTAAGCCGCCAATTTTGGGGGTTGAATTCCCACGGTATCTCGTAGCTTTTCTTCCGAGAAATCGTACTCACCCAGCAAGTTAATATGCTGCCAAGAAATGATTGAGCCGCTACGCAGTGCATCCAGCAAAGCCACTCGTTTATCGACATCATCGGTGTTGGCTAGCTGTTGGATGAGGTAGAGGTAATTCCAGCAAATGATGCCGTTTTTTTATCAACCGTTTGCAGCCCTCAGCAATCTCCTGCTCCTGCTTTTCAGTCTCAATGAGTTCTTTGGGATAGAGAATGCGTCGTCGATGTTGTCGTGGGACAATATATTTCACAACGCAACAATTTTCGGACTCTTCGCCTTTCACATCATTTTGGGCGGCATGGTGGCCTTGTCATGGTGGGGGTTCGCGAAATTCAAGGCGGATCGA
>JAAUQA010000515.1 GCA_012032855.1 Candidatus Competibacteraceae bacterium | reverse complement strand
TTTCCTTGCCCCGGAACGGGTTTGCCTGCAAATCCGCAAGGCAAAAGGCGTCCGCCCCGGCCAAGCCGCCTAATCCTCCCTGCGTGGTCCCGTTGCTCAGCACGAACAGGTGCGTGGATGCCGTCGCGTTTTGCGACGTGATGTTGGTGCAACAAATCCGCGATGTCGATCCATCCCCGAACTCACCGAACATGCCGCTTTCCACAAAATCCCCTACGCAATTTCCCGTGGCAAGAACGTCAACGCAGGTTATATCGGCCCCTGCCCCGCCCACAGCGGCATCCACATAGCTCTTGGTC
Organism: Candidatus Competibacteraceae bacterium; assembly: GCA_012032855.1. The sequence goes on along the minus strand of JAAUQA010000515.1, from coordinate 3,063 downwards.
GCGGCATCGGAATTGCCCGTTGGCGCCGCCAGATTGGTAATCACCGCGCCGCCCGCATCATTGCCCTGCGCCAGCACTTGGGTCAGGGTCTGAATTTCATCCGTAGAGGTCGTGTCGATGACGACCCAGCTTGTCCCGTTGCAATATTCCCACGTGGTGAGCTGGTCATAGCGGAGTTGCCCTCTTCTGGAAAGGTCACAAGCCGCCAGCTCATTACCGACAAGGACCTGCGAACCGTTCCCGCCCGCTTTCATCGACCACCAGTCCGTATCGTCGCAAAACTGCACCACCCCGTGATCGACGTTATAGACAATATCGCCGGGACCGCCATCCGGGTTGCTGCACGCCGCCTGCGCAGCGTTGGAAAACCAGCACCAGCCAAGAAAAAACAATAAAGCAATCCGCATGAAAGCCTCCATTCTGCAATCAGGCTTAGCACAAAGGCGCGAAATCGAGAAAAGGAAAATGGCCAAACCGCGACTTTTTGAGCAACTGCCGGTAAATTTTTTGTGGATCAAAAGCGCGAGCGCAAGCGAGCACCATTGACCCGAACGAAAGGGAGGGCGCACTTATGGGTTTGCGATGCAAACCCGTGCGAAATGAACCGCTTACGCGCCTAATGGCCTTATTTAGTCTGCACCATAGTGCGATCGGTCGGACCACTCACAAAGCCGGAACGGCAGGCGCGCACATCCGGTACATTTTCCGGCCCGGAGCGCAAGCCGACCCGGTCACAAACCGGATGCCGGATAATCCCGTCCAAGCACGAAAAATGGATTGACCGCCGCGAGCGGGCATTGCGCAAAAATGCCCGCGTGATTGACAAAATCATGGTGGCGTTGCCGCGAGAATTGCACCCGTTGCAACGGCGCAAACTGGTGCGTAACTTCTGCGAACATGTCGCTAAAATCGCGCACCGTACTGTGCGGCCATTCATCAAGTTTCGGGCAACGACCGGAACAACCCTCATGCGCATATCGTTATCCATGACCGTGATCCAGACACCGGAAAAACGGTTGCTCAACTTTCCAACCAACACAGCACGGAATATTTACGGCGACTTTGGGCAGAAACGGTCAATGCAGCATTGGAGAGCGCCGGACAACAAATTCGGGTCGATCATCGGAGTTATCAAAAACAGGGCATTACAAAACAACCCAACAGCGGCATCGAGGCACAGGACAGCAACAAATCAAAACGGAACTGGAGCCAGTGAAATTTCGGGTGCGTCAAAATCACGAAGTGCGCACTTATACATTGCCGGGCAATGTGTGCGGCTAAAGCAGATAGCAAGATATGTTTTTGTGATACAAAAAACTCTCTTGGTCAGGGGGCTCAAACGCAGCCCCCGACACCCCGGCTTAGAAATAGTCACAGTGTTTTCTTGTGGATTTAGCCTTGCTGACCCTTGCGGTTATGGGGTTCGCAGAATACCTTCGGAACAGTAAAAAAGAACAAAACGGAACCCATGAAGAAGGAGGTAAAAAACCCCATGTATTTAAGTTTGGTTCAGGCCGCTAAGGAATCCGGGAAAAGCAAAAGCGTCATCCACAACGCCTTAAAAAACGGTCGTTTGAGTGGAACGAAAAACGATAAGGGAAACTGGCAAATTGATCCCGCTGAATTGTTCCGGGTGTTCCCGAAAGGGGTTCCGAAGCGATCCGGAGGAAAAAAGAGGACGGTTCAAAACCCTACAGAACATGCGTTGTTAGAACAGGAAGTTGAGCATTTGCGTGAACGGTTGGCAGATAAGGATATGCAGGTTGCCGATTTGCGCCGCCGTCTTGACGCCTCTGAGGATGATCGTCGCCAGGCACAGGACCGCTTAACGGCTTTGCTGGAAGATAAACGCGAACGGAAACCCGCTGCCCGGCCTAAGCGCGGGGGATTGTTTTCGCTATTTGGGAGCGACGAATAAGGGCTAGTGTTTTGTTGGGCCGCTGCGGAGTATGTTTTTCTGGCCTCTTCCGCTAATTCTGAGGCCCGTTTCTTTTGTTCCTCTGTGCGCTTGGGACGTTCTGGCGGTTCTTCCGGAATTAATGGCGCTGCGTCCCGTGTCGTTTTGTCTTGATGGCGGGCAATGCTGGGGCGTTCGTTTTCTTCTTCTGTTTCGCGGGCTTCATCTATCGTCTTCCAACGCCAGTCAAACCGGACTTTTACCACAGACCGACCGCGTTTTTGCGGGGTCATTTTGACGTTGACGATGCCGTAATCGTTGATTTGTTCAATGGCGGGGGAAATGACCCAGCGTTTAAAATCTTGCCATCTCTCGTAGCTTTTTCTGTCTTCCACTCCGAAAAGCTGCCGCAATTCCTCAAGACCGTACGTCCATTCAGGTTGATCCATTCGTTTCTTGTCGGCCAAGGCCGCATAAAGCCGACGTGCAGGGCCTTCGAGACGGTAAGCCGCTTCCATTTCAATCTTGGCAAAGGTTTCAGGCATACGTAAAGCCTGCACGCCTGCCGGAGGTACATTGATCCGACATAACGAGCCACCTTGCACGATATGCCATTCCGCCATCAAGACAGCCCCCCAAGGGTTATCGCGGTATTTACCGCCAATTTTTATGCCTGTTAGGCGTTCCAGACACTCCCGTAACCAAACATTATCCGTGCGCGATTCTGGCCGGAGTGCTTTGGTTGGAATCTCCATCCACACAGAATCCTCGACTTTTACCGGAATCCGTGCGCGGTCCAGTTCACTGGCGATAACCCAGAGCACGGTCAACATGGCCGGGGTTAACGGTTTATCTGTTGTCGGAGACAGAAGGCTTGATGTCACAGTGAGCGTTTCCATTTTGAAATTAAAAAGAGAATTTTTAAACGAGTCAACTCCCTTTTTATCACTTTTTTGCCCAACCAACTCTCCCCTCATACCCAACCAACTCTCCCCTTTTGCCCAACCAACTCTCCCCTTTTGCCCAACCAACTCTCCCCTTTTAGCCTACAGTGTCTAGTGTCGTTAGTGTTCAGTGGCAGACACTGCACTGAACACTGAACACTAAGACACGCTAGAAAAATGAGATCGCTACGCTCACAAGATTTTTACAGGGGGCGTGTCCTG
>JAAUQA010000514.1 GCA_012032855.1 Candidatus Competibacteraceae bacterium | reverse complement strand
CATCGCCTAAAGGGTAGTTGTGGCAATGTGGGTGCACAACAACTGTTTGAGTTATGCCGCGCTCTTGAAACGGCCATAGGCCAGGGGTGGAGAAGCGGACTTGGCGGATTCGATAAACGCATTGGCGGAAGCACACAATCGTGTATGCGGACAACTGCGCGTCTATTCTGAATAATTAGATTAACTTTACTCGGCTTTGGCCATTTCAGGCAATAGAAGCTAATTGCCTCATAAGCGTTTCCCAGATATGACATCAAAATATGACCTGTCGGTGGCGAATTCTAGCTTCATACGAAAATTCAGGTAATTGGAAAAATCGTTCTTCCAAGAAAACCAATGGGTATGTCTGCCATGTTACAGTGAATATTTTGTTCAATCCGTGTTGTAGAGGCCACGTATTCATGGAGATATCTTGGCGCAAATTGGGTATCCACTTAAGCCGGGACTCTTTGTAAGTTCAACAACTTAGGTTTTGAAGTAGTTCGTGCCTTTCGTGGCATCGGTAAAGTGTTCATCTGCTCCATCACCCAGTCGAACAGATCCGGAAATGGGGTTCCAAATAACCGTTCGGCGGCGGTCGTGCCATCGGCGCGTTTGAGATCGAAGTTAAGGATCACCATCAGCACCTTCAAGCGCCGCACCGGCGTACCCCGAGCGCAATGATTGAGTTGGGAGAGGTAGCCATTGCGCCCCTCGACGGCGAGGAGGCACGCTGGAATCGTGCCACCCAGTCCGTGGCCCACGCTTGCCACCAGGTAGCGAAATCCTCCCCGCTCAAGGTGGCGGTGAGCCGGTGTTGATGCAAAGCTTGTCGGGCCGTGTCGAACGCGTGCTGATAAGCGCTTTTTAGGGTTGGTGTCTTGGTTTTGCCGACCTGCGCCTGCCAATAGACGGTGGGCAACAGTCGCTCCAATAACCAACCCCGGCGTTCGACGTCCAGGGTATCAGGAGGCAGGCTCTGCTCAACCCAGTGCCACCAGGCATCGACCAGCGCGGCGAGGCCCGGTATTTGGCGGGTAAATTTGGCCACCACTTTGTCATTGTCCCGGGCCGTGCAACACTCGTGCAGGGTGTTGAGCGAGGCGAGCACCTGGTACAAAGCGGCGTTGCCCTGGACCGCCCGCTGGCACGTACTATCGGCCAGCGCGAACGGATGCACCGCGTACGACGCCTCGCGCAGCAGCGCTTGCGCGCTAGCTTGATCGGCCTGTAGCGTGGCGATCTCCTCGTTCAGATGCACAATGAACCGCCGCTGGAGGTGGGTCTCGTGACCCTTGGCGTGCAGCACACTGAGCGTCTGCTGCACCTGCGCCCGTTGCTCCTCCAGCCGAGCGAGTTTCAGATGAAAACTTACCCCGACGACTGTCGCCAAATCCCGCAGGGCGTGAAACACATCAGGGATGCTCGGGCAGGCCAACCCGGCCAAAGCCAGCTTCACCAGGGCTTTGGCGCGATCACTGACCACATAGCGCAGGTTGAGCCCCACCGACGCCAGCGCCTGTTCAGCCCGCGCCCGCCAGGTGGCGTGGCAGCGATCCTCGGCCGGCTCTTCGAGCACAATATACCCCGAGACCAAATCCATCATCACCAGAATCACTTGATCAAAAAAACGTCTCATCGACCCCGGCGCAGATGTCTACCCGGCGCTCGGCTGGTGGGCACAGCGGCTGTTCTTGCGCCGTGGGATAGGCCAAAATCGCTTCCTCCAGGTGCTCCTGCAATGTCCTCAGTGCCGTCGGCGAACTGCCCACATGACGATCAAGGCGCACCCGACGGAAAAACTCCGATAGCCGCTCTGCACCCACCCCGCCTTTGATCCCAAACACAAAGATCACGGCAAACACCAATAACCGTAACCACTGATAGCCCGCTTCTTGTTCCCAGAACGCCGCTTCCGGCCACCGTCCGCTCCTCTATCGCCTTACGATGACGCGCCACGCTACTTTTCGGTAGCCCGGTCACCTGCGCTAGCTTTCTGATCGATGAGGGGCTGGAGCTGGATGCTTGTCTCGGGAATTCTTGCGCTGCTGGTTGGCATGCTCATTTACGCCCAAATGCGGTCTGGGCGATTGGTCTGCTGGTTGGCATCAATATTATCTCGACCGGCTGGACCTATTTGTTGCTGGCACTTTACACACAGCCGAAACTCAGTGACGTAGCCTGACTAATATCCGGCACTCAATCCGATGAAATCCAGCAAGCGTTGCTCCAGGTACGGATAAAACGGATTCCAGCGCATGCGCAGCATATCTCCGGCCCCCACCCACAGCACGCCGCGCTCACCGCGCAGCGCCAAGCTTCCCAGCTGAATGCCTGGGCTGACAGCGGCCTGTTCGCCACCATACAGCGGATCATCGGGAGGAAATGGCAACGCCACGTGACTCAGCGAATATACATCCACTGGCCAGCTCAACTCCATCGGGTGTTCAGTGAGCTTGATCGAGCCGGGATGTTTCAAACGTACGACCACCCGCCGGGTATGTTCGTTGGCATTGGTCAGCAGGCTGATGGCGAAGGTCAGGCCCGGGTGATCAATTAAGCGGTCGATCCCTGGGCTGGGATCGTTGCGCAGCATCAGCCCCATGCCCGCCATCCGATTGATATCGAACAGCACCAGTTCGTGTCCGTTCTCGGGCAGTCGCGCGAACAGATTCGCGACCAGGGCAGGTGCCGACACCGTAGCATCCACGACGGACTGAAAGGCCAGGACCGGTGGAAACCGCTCCAGGACATTGTTGTTGGCCATCGCCATCAATCGAGTTTGCATTGCGCTGGTGATGCGGTAGGCCAGATCACCGGCATTGACAGCAAAAGAACCGTACTTGAAGGGGTCGTACTCGGGCAGGATGGCATTCCAGGCCAGCTTTTCAAGCCCAAGCAGATGACCGATACGGGCTTGCCACACGGCGAACGCAGCAGCCGGTGAAACGCCGATTTCGGGTGATAGCAGCACCAGGCGGGATACGGCGGGCAGACCGGCATCGGCAAGCGTATCAAGCGCGTAATGCACGGCCAACGCACCACCATTGGAGTAGCCGACGATAATCAGCGGCTGCCCACCGGCCTGTTGGTGCAAATAGCGCATAGCCAGGCGCACTGCGGCTGCCATATCCTGCCAGCGCACTTCGACCAGACCCGATGGAACAGTGCCGTGGCCCGGCAGGCGCAAACCCACCACCCAAGCGCCAGCCTCATGCAGCCGCTCGGCCAGACTGCGCAGGCTGTACGGAGAATCCGACAAGCCGTGCAGCATCAGCACGCCCGCCTTCGGGCTGTCGACTTTGAGTTCAAAGCTGCGGTTCCAGTTCGGCGTCCAGCGTTCGGGATCGGCCAGACTACCGCGATAGTAACGGTTGATTGGGCTT
>JAAUQA010000513.1 GCA_012032855.1 Candidatus Competibacteraceae bacterium | reverse complement strand
ATTTCATCGCGGTATGGATGCCTTTGATCTTGGGGGTGTTGAGGAAACCTGCCGAACAACCAATCAGCATACCGCCTGGGAAAGTCAGTTGCGGGATCGATTGCCAACCGCCTTCGTTCAAGGCACGCGCGCCATAGGAGAGGCGTTTCCCGCCTTCGAATATCGGACGCAGTTTAGGATGGGTTTTAAACCGTTGGAACTCATCGAATGGGCTGATGTGGGGATTGGTGTAATCCAGGCCGACCACAAAACCTACCGCAACCTGGTTATCCTCAATGTGATACAGGAACGAGCCGCCGTAAGTACCCGCGTCCAGCGGCCAGCCGACCGTATGCATGATAGTGCCTTGCTTGTGCTTGGAGGGTTCAATCTCCCACACTTCCTTGACGCCGATGCCGTAGGTTTGCGGATCAGCCTGGGTTTTGCCGTAAATATCGGGATCCATGTTTTCCCGTAGTTTGAATTTCTCTTCCAAAGTGCGAGTCAGTGAACCCCGGCACCCCTCGGCGAACATGGTATATTTGGCACGCAATTCCATGCCGGGTTCGAAGTCTTCCGTGGGTTGCCAATCTTTGGTGAAGCCTTTGTCGACCGTGATCACGCCGCCGACGCTGCCGTCGTCGTTGTAAATCACCTGCGCGGCGGGGAAGCCGGGATAGATTTCTACCCCCCATTCTTCGGCTTGCTCACCCAACCAGCGGGTGAAATTGGCTTGGCTGATGATGTAGTTACCGTGATTGTGCATCTGCGGCGGGGTCGGCATTTTTATGGCTGCCGAGCTGGTTAGAAACATGAAGCTGTCATCGGTTGCGGGCACATTCAACGGGGCGCCCTTTCTTTCCAATCCGGAATGAGTTCATTCAATGAGCGAGGTTCGAGCACCGCCCCGGATAAGATGTGCGAGCCTACCGCAGATCCTTTCTCCAAAACGCAGACGTTGATTTCCTGTTCTTTTTCGGCAGCGAGTTGTTTCAAACGAATGGCCGCTGCTAAACCGGAAGGACGGCGCCGACGATAACGACGTCGTATTCCATACTTTCACGTTCCACCATGACTACCTCTCTAGTTGGTTGCTGATTTTGCTGACGTGTGGATTGCTGGAAACGAGTTGCGAGTCGATCGCTGGGGTGACCGCTGCGCAAAATGATTCATTAAATCTTATCGAATGGACTGGAATTGTATTCGCACAAGCCGGAGTAATCCAGCCAAACCGTCGTTGAGCGGGTTAAATCGTTAGATCATCGTGTCAATACCTTCCAAAAACCAAGCATATTGCGTTTCAACGGTTTCCTTGGCGATGCAAGCGGATAGGCCGGTAATGATGTTGTGTTTTAATCCCAACCAACCCACTCCGTCTGATGGACCCAAGCTAATGAAATAACCTCTTTCATTGTAGGTATAAATGCGGGGCAGCCGACCTTGAACGATTCGTTGAATATTCAACGCGATATGTTTCCCTTTATGAATAGCGGCTTGCGCAGTTAACGCGTTCATACCGGGAGCGTCGTAATGCGAGCAGTCACCGACGGCGAATAGATTCCAAAGCACACGGTCACCCACCCGGATTCGCCCATAACGATCCGTTTGAATCTGCTGGGGATAAGCGACAACGCCGGGGAAAAATAAGGTCTTGAGTGAGGGCAAACTTTTGTCCCGGTTGCTCTGCAAGGCCCTGATGTGAATTCGCTCCTTGGTTTGACCCAAGTATTGTGTTGAGGGTAGATAGCTAATGTCCGCGGCTTGCAGTCGATTGCTGATATAACGATGAAATCGGCCAGGTAAATGCGGTAGCACGGTTGGTGCGTGATCGATTAGGCGCAGTCGGCAGTTTGCGGAACTCTTTTTAAGCTGATGGTGTAGCTCAAACAAAAATTGCAGCCCGGTAGCCCCAGCGCCTACTACGGAAATATGTTTAATTTGTTGAGTAGGTCGTGTCACGAGGTCGGTTAGGATTGACGGGCCATCGCCGCGACAAAACTCATCCAAACCATAGATTCCTTGGTCCGGGTTGCTCGCATGAGACGGCTTAGCGCCGGTCGCCAATACGAGGTAATCGAAGTCCAGTGGGCCATTGGGGAGCGGGACCGACTGACGATCCTGCCAAATCTGTAACTTTGGGCCGTCAAACGCCATCCTTGCGCGGTGATGAGTGAATCCGAAACGTTTCCCCAATTCAGCGAAAGGGATTAGCTGATTGCTGAGGGGGGTATGTAACGTTTTCTGTAAACAGGTCCGTTTTAGGTGATGTGAGCCGGGATCAACCAGGTGTATCTCCGACTTCGCCATTCTGCGTCGTAGCTCAATGATGGTGGCTAGCCCGGCATACCCACCTCCGACGACAATGACTCTCACGGCAAAAGGTCAGAGTAACTCAAGCACTTCCTGAGCATGATTGGCGCAATCAGGGCCATCTATGATATGGGCGATTTTGCCCTGCTCGTCGATGATAAACGTGATGCGGCTGGCCAAGCCCAGGACGCTGACCATCGTGTTAAGCAATCCCCCGCCCCCGATGGCGCCATAAGATTTACTAACGGTTTTGTCGGTGTCCGCCAACAGCGGAAAGGTTAAGCGATGTTTTTCGCTGAAACGCTGGTGAGATGTTTCGTCTTGGGTTGAGACGCCGAGCACCTCGGCTCCCCGGTCTCTGATTTCGGCATTGTAGTCCCGCAGCGAACAGGCTTGTTGGGTGCAACCAGGGGTGTCATCCTTGGGATAGAAATAAAGCACCAGTTTCTTATCGGCATAATCCGTCAAGCTGACAGCGCTTCCGTCCGTGGTTTTGCCCGTGAAGGGAGGAGCCACATCACCTACTTTCAGTTTCATCTACGTTGAAAACCTACCAGTCAATTTGCGGGAGTCTGGTCGGCTCTCCATTGCTGCAAGGCTGGAGAGCCGGTTAAACAGCAACAGCTCAATCGGATTAGCCTTGATCTTTGGCTTTGAGGTCTTCAACCAAATCAATGTATTGCTGAATAGCATCTTCTTTGCCTGTGCCTTTCAGCGCAGCCCAAGCATCGTATTTGTAACGTCCGACCAAGTCAGTGAAACCGGGACGTTCGCCTTCCACATCACCTACCGATCCCTGTTTGAATAACCCGTAGAGCTTCAGGTTGGTGTTATTGTCCGGGCGTTTGCTCAATTTTAACACTTCTTCAGAAGCGGTTTTGAAACGTGTTTCGAGATCAGACATAGTCATTCCTCAAGTTTAGGTGGCTAAAATGATAGTGATGGTTTGGAAGGAAAAAACAATAGGCTAGATTTGCTACACTTGCCACTTAAAAGTTTACTGGCGATGAGGTATCGCTTGCAATGCCGGATAGGGCATCAACGCCCTACCGGATTAGCCAAACACAAAAAATTACT
>JAAUQA010000075.1:0-5000 GCA_012032855.1 Candidatus Competibacteraceae bacterium | reverse complement strand
GATCAAGCGCTGACACTCGATTCCGACAACGCACTGACCTACAGTCTACGTTCCAACATTTTTCTGGTACAAAACCGTAAAGCAGATGCCTTGGAAGCGGCTCAACAAGCCGTTGCCGCAAACCCCTTATCGCCATCGGCGCAGCTTTCGTTGAGTTTGGTCAAACAAGCGGAGTTCGACCTTGACGGAGCCTTGCATGCAGCGCGGCAAGCGGTGGAGCTGGATCCGAATAACCCGCAAGCGGTGATTCAAGAAAGCAGGCTGATGTTCGGTTTGGGCCAAGTGAAGGCAGCCTTTACGCTTGCCGAGAGAGCTCATCAGCTCGCCCCCGATGATTCCCTAGTCAATTCCACCTGGGGATTTCTGCAGCTAGCTCGCGGCCATGAAGAGCAGGCTACCGCAGCGTTCGAAAAATCGATAGCGCAGGACACGACACGGGGCGAGCCTCACCTCGGCCTGGGGCTAATCTTGTTTAGGCAGAATAAGACCGAGCGGGCCGTTGAACAAATGCGCAAAGCGACGCTGTTGGAGCCGAAAGTTTCGCTCTATCAAAGCTATCTCGGCAAGGCATTTTATGAGGTCAAGGAGGATGGGCTAGCCGACAAACATCTGGCCATAGCAAAGCAATTGGACCCCCGCGATCCAACCCCCTATTTCTATAATGCCATCCGTTTGCAAAGCGTGAATCGACCGATTGAAGCGGTGCAGGATTTGCAACAATCCATAGAACTTAATGATAACCGGGCGGTATATCGATCGCGCTTGTTGTTAGACGAGGATGAGGCGGCAAGAGGGGCAACGTTGGGAAGAATTTACAACGAAGTGGGGTTCGACCAACTGGCTGTGCAGGAAGGTCAAAAGTCGTTAGCCAGCGATCCCACCGATTATTCCGCGCATCGCCTGCTCGCTGATTCCTATGCCGCAATACCCCGTCATGAAATCGCTCGCGTGAGCGAATTGCTGCAATCACAGTTGCTGCAACCGCTAAATATTAATCCGGTTCAACCACAACTAGCCGAAACGGACTTGTTGATTCCCGAAGGAGCCGGACCCTCCTCACTGTCTTTGAACGAGTTCAATCCACTGTTCGTACGGGATGGAGTATCTCTGTTTGCTTCAAGTGTCGTCGGCAATAACTCAACCTGGGGTGATGAGGTGATGGTGTCCGGTATCGCCGACCGGTTCTCTTACAGCCTCGGCCAGTTTCATTATGAAACAGACGGTTTCAGAGAGAACAACGATCTGCAACATGACATTTACAATGTCTTTGCGCAATTTGCTGTGACGCCGAATTTGAATGCGCAAGCCGAGTTCAGACGGCGGGAAACGGAACAAGGTGATCTGAGTTTGGATTTCGATGTTGATAACTTTTCCCAAGACCGAAGTACCGAACTGAAACGGGACAGCTATAGACTAGGAGTCAATTTATCCCTATCACCTACATCGAACATTCTAGTGTCATATCTTGATGCTGATAAAAAAGAAACGGAGACTGATACTAATGCCAGTCGAATTCGCCGGGAGCTATCTGTTAATGAAGAGGGTTATCAGGCAGAAGCGCAGTATTTATTCAAGAGCAATCTTGTTAATTTAACCAGCGGCATTGGAAGCTATCGGATAGATCGCAAGCAACTTGAGTCATTCGACTTCTCAGAGACTATTTTTGGGCAGCCATGCCCTCCTTTGCCTACTTTTAGTAATGATTGCACTTTGCCTGCCGAATTTCCATTACAACGTGATAATGCTTATTTCTACAGTCACTTGAATTACCCTGACGGTGTTATTTGGACATTCGGAGTTAGTTATGATGATTTGCAAGAGGGAAAATTTAGTCGTAATGAGTGGAATCCTAAATTCGGCTTGCAATGGGACATCAGAGAAAATATGCGTCTACGCTTGGCAGCTTTTCAGACCGTCAAGCCGGCTTTAATCGTTGAGCAAACCCTTGAAACCACACAGATCGCCGGTTTTAGCCAATTTCTTGATGATGCAAATGCAGTTAAGACGAAACACTACGGTATTGGTCTTGAAGCGCATTGGTCCGGTAAATACTTCACCGGAGTCGAAGCCGTTCATCGTGACTCGGAAATTCCTGTTTTTACCACTTCCAACGCTGTGAGATCTGTGACTGCGTTCGAAAATTTCGATGAAAGAGCTTATCGTTCATATTTCTACTGGATGCCTAATAGCCGTTGGTCGTTTAGTATAGAACCAGAATATCAGGAGTTTAAGCGGCCTGAGACGGAACGTACCCAGTCTCCGATTCGAATTGAAACAACCCTATTGCCCTTATCGATTCGTTACGCCGATCCTTCCGGATTCTTTTCGACAATCAGAAGTACCTATGTCGACCAACTCGTAGAACGGTCAGCCACTTCGGCGCTGAAAGCCGGTCGGGATCGCTTTTTTGTGCTCGATATGTCGCTTGGGTATCGATTACCAAAAAGGTTTGGTTTTTTAAGTTTCGAAATATTGAATTTGTTGGACGAAAAATTTGATTTTCAAGATCGCAATTTCCAGACCTCGGAACCAACAAACTCGCGGTTTATTCCGGATCGTCTTTTATTGCTTCGTTTTTCAGTGGATATTTGATTTGGGACTTAAAAGATAATTTTGTCCCATACATAATGTCATTGGCTTGATCTATAACCAAGTGGCATTTTATATGACCTTAATTAAACTAGGAGACTAGCCATGAATCCGCCGTCCTCATCCGATATACACCCTATCCCCAAAACTTTGGGAGAGCTACAGAAAGACATGCCGGACTTAAAGTTTATTGTTGCAGTTGACGGGAAAGGCAACCAAAAGACTTTCCGTGCTCCGGATGTAACTGCAACTCAGTTGCCAGGACCACACCTGAAGGTTGAGGCCAAAACAATTGACGGAATAACTTCGAACGCGTTGGTGAGATATACAGGGTCGAATTGCATTATTTGGGAATCAACCGATGGTGGACAATCGACATGGTATAAGTTTTGTTGGTAACGGAGCATGTTAAACACGCATGATAATTAAGCGATATTCTAAACTACACGCCCGATCTAATTCGGTGCTACCGCAACCAATAAGCAAAACAGATCTTTTTGCCTAACCATGTCAAGGATATCTCGGCCCGGCGCGATGAGTTTGTTCATCGCCGCCGGTGCCGTGGGAGTCACCTTAGCCCTATCAAGTCTCTCCTTTTTTGCTCTCTTCGAACTAAAAGGGCTTGATCTCTTATTTACCCTTCGCGGCCCTTTAGCACCGCCACAGCAAATCGTCGTGGTAGCCATCGACGAACCCTCATTCGCCGAAATCAAACAGCAATGGCCCTGGCCGCGTAGTCTGCATGCACGATTGCTTAAACAACTTAATAGCGCTGGAGCTAAAGTCGTTGGCTTCGACATCTTGTTCTCTGAACCATCGGATCCTAGTCAAGACCAGGCTTTTGCACGCACCCTTGAAGTAGAGGGTAATGCAATATTGGTCAGCGAGTTGACCGTAGTCAACGACCCACTGTTTCGACACACACTGCGGATTGACCCCATCCCGCTGCTTCGTAATGCAGCGAGCGTCGGTATTCCAATGGTTTCGATAGACACCGATGGAGTAGTACGGCGTACCCGAATATTTGCCGAAGACATACCCTCATTTGCCTATCAAGTGGTTAAGGCTTATCTGGATCAAGCACAGGCAGCCGCTTCAACCCGTGGAATCACTGAGATAAGCCGAAAGAGCCATCTGCAAGAAAGATTAATTGATTATTCAGGTCCGCCCCGCACAGTGCGAACAGTCTCCTACTATCAGGGGCTGGATTACGAAACACTGTTACCACCTGGGATTTTCACCGACAAAATCGTATTGGTCGGTCGCTCCACTGAGGCGATACCCGAACCGCAACGATTAGTCGGTGATACGTTTCTCACGCCGTTTTCCTGGGTCGTCGAAAGGCCTACGGCAGGCGTGGAAATACAAGCCAACATTATCAATAACTTACTGGAAGGCCGGTTTATCGACGAACTGGGTCAAGGTGCAAAATTATTCTTATTGCTGTTGTTGGTTGCTCCAGCCAGCGTTCTATTAGCTCGGCTTAATCCTTTGAGCGGTTTACTTGCTACGCTTATCCTGGCTGTCGCTTTCCTTGTCGTTGCCTGGTTGATGTTTGCCCGAGCAGGGCTATGGCTGCCAATCTTCTCGGCCATCATGGCGCTTTGCTTGACTTATGTTGGTCAGCTCCTGGTGAGAACCATCCGTGCCGAACGCGACCGGCTTCGTATCTTGGAAGAAACCAACCGCACCCTGGAAGCTAAAGTCACTGAGCGTACCCAAGCACTTTTGGCTGCTAATCAAGAACTCCGGGAGCGCCATCATCAACTGAAGAAAACCTACCAGGATTTAAGCCGCACCCAAGAGCAGTTGATTCAGTCCGAGAAAATGGCCTCGTTGGGTTTGTTGGTAGCCGGCGTGGCGCATGAATTAAATAATCCCATCAGCTTCGTCCATAGTAATTTGGATTTTATCGACGAATACACGGAACGATTGGCCAAAGTTATTCAAGCTTATGATGATGATAACCCGATCAGTGAGCAACGACGGCGTGGCGATTTGAAGAAACGCGCAGCGCGCTTCGATGAAACCTTGGAAACATTGCAAGAATTAATCACCAGCTGCAAAAGTGGTGCGGAGCGGGTGAAGAAAATCGTGCTGGACCTGCGCACCTTTTCACGGACCGACGATATCGGCCTGATGGAAACCAACCTTAATGAAGGCATCGATTCCACCCTCAATCTGTTGACCAAGCAGTATAAGGATCGCATTACCATTCACCGCGATTATGCTAACCTTCCCCAATTAGAATGCTTTCCCGGCCAGATCAACCAAGTGTTCATGAACGTGCTGCAAAATGCCTTGCAAGCGATTCCCGACAAGGGCGATGTGTGGATATCCACCGTGGCGACCGAAGACCAAGTCACCATCATCATTCGCGACAACGGGATCGGCATGGACGAAGTTCAATT
>JAAUQA010000512.1 GCA_012032855.1 Candidatus Competibacteraceae bacterium | reverse complement strand
TAAGGTGGGTTCCAGCTACGAACCCAGCGGAATGACAGGAATCTCCCATGTGTTGGAACACATGATGTTCAAGGGAACCGAAACCCTTAAACCGGGCGAGTTCTCACGCTTGATCGCGGCAAACGGCGGTACGGAAAATGCGTTTACCAGTCGAGATTATACGGCCTATTTCCAAAAACTGGGTAAGGATCGATTGGAAGTTAGCTTTCGCCTCGAAGCGGACCGCATGCGTCGCTTAGTACTGGATGAAGGCGAGCTCGCTAAGGAAGTGCAGGTGGTTACTGAGGAGCGGCGGTTGCGCACTGAAGATTCTCCCCAAGGCTTAACTTACGAACAGTTTAATGCCGGTACTTTTGTCACCAGCCCCTACAGAAATCCTATCATAGGCTGGATGAACGACATCACCTCGCTGAAGGTAGGCGATGTGCAGAATTGGTATCAGCGTTGGTATGTGCCCAACAATGCCATTCTGGTAGTGGTGGGCGACGTTGATCCGCAACACGTCTTGGCGCTGGCGAAAACCCATTTCGGTCCGCTATCCCCCAGCACCTTGCAGGCGGTGAAATACACGCCGGAAATACCCCAACGTGGCGAGCGGCGAATTGTCGTCAAAGCACCGGCGCAACTGCCTTATCTGCTCATGGGATACAAAACCCCCACCTTGGCGACCGCTGAGCAGTCTTGGGAACCATACGCCCTTGAAGTCCTGGCAGCGGTTTTAGACGGCGGTGATAGTGCACGACTGAGTCGTGCCTTGGTGCGTGGCAGTCAAGTCGCTTCATCCGTGAGTGTCGATTATAATCTTGTCGCTCGCTTGGAAAATCTTTTTACCCTTGCAGGAAACCCTTCTCCTAGCCGCAGCGTAGCGGATCTGGAACAGGGACTGCGCGCTCAGATTGACCGTTTGCGGGAAGAGTTAGTCGATAAGGACGAACTGGAACGAGTGATTGCTCAAGTCATTGCCACCGACGTCTACCAGCAGGATTCCATGTTTTATCAGGGCATGCGCATGGGTGTTTTGGAAACCACAGGTCTGGGTTGGCAGGCGTTAGACGATTACATTGACCGCATTAAAGCCGTCAGCCCTGAACAGATTAGGGACGTGGTGCGCAAGTATCTGACCGATGATCGCCTGACCGTTGCCCTGTTAGATCCCCTCCCCCTAAACGGCAAACCTCCCGGACCACCCGCCGCGTTGAGCGGTGATGCGTTGCACTAAACGGCAATGTCTGCGTTGTATGTCGATCCTTTTGCTGCATAGGCCAGTTATGGTTAAGTTGACTCATAAATTATTCAATTCCGCTTTGGTATTGCTGGTGTTGTTACCCAGCTTGGCGAGAGCCGTGCCCACTATTCAACACTGGCAAACGGCAAACGGCGCCAAGGTGTATTTTGTGGCGGCCCCGGAATTGCCGATGGTGGATGCTCAAGTGGTATTCGATGCCGGTTCGGCGCGTGATCAAGACAAACCCGGTCTGGCCCAGCTGGTGAATGTGTTACTGGACAGCGGTACGGAAACCCTGTCAGCCGATGCGGTTGCTGAGCGCCTGGATGCGGTAGGCGCGCAATTGAGCAGCGGTGCGGAACGCGACATGGCTTGGTTGTCGTTGCGTAGCTTGTCCGAGGCACAGTATTTGAATCCTACCGTCGATACGCTCGCTAGCCTACTCCGGGAGCCGGCATTCGCCGCCGAGTCGATGGAACGACAACGCGATCGCATGATTGCTGCGGTCAGAGCAGGAAACCAGTCCCCGGGCACCATTGCCGAGCGTACTTTTTATCAGACACTATACGCCGAACATCCCTACGCCTCGCCTCCGGAAGGCACCGAAGCGAGTGTGAAGACCATTACGCAACAAGACTTGCGAGTTTTTCCATTCCCGTTATTACGTGGCAGCCAACGCAGTGGTCGCCATCGTCGGAGATGTGGACCGAGCCCGCGCCGAATCTATTGCTACCGAGCTGGTCGGAAGTCTGCCGACCGGCGAAGTCGCCCCTGAGTTACCACCTGTTCAACCGCTAACCCAGCCTCAGGTGATTCGGGTACAACACCCTTCGAGCCAAGCGCACATATTGATCGGCCAATTGGGAATGAAACGACATGATCCGGAATATTTCAGTCTGTTTCTGGGCAATCATGTATTGGGCGGCAGTGGCTTAGCATCCAGGCTGGCTGAGGAAGTACGGGAAAAACGCGGACTGTCTTATAGCACGTACAGCTACTTCGCGCCTATGCGCCAAACCGGTCCGTTTGTCATGGGGCTACAAACCCGCAACGAGCAAGCCGAGGAGGCTATCCAAGTCACCGAGACCACGCTCAAAGAATTTGTGGCGCACGGCCCCGCACCGGAGCTGTTGGAGGCTGCACGTCAAAACATCACCGGGGGTTTCCCGCTGCGCATTGATAGCAACAGTAAAATTGTCCAGTATCTTTCTGTCATTGGTTTCTATGACCTGCCATTGGATTACCTGGATGTGTTTACGGCGAAGATTGATGCCATTTCTCAAGAGCAAGTCAACGACGCGCTAAAGCAGCGTATTGATCCCGATCGACTCCTAACCGTGATTGTCGGCAGTTCATAGTGGTGGCGAAACGGTCGTTCACCAGCCAGTTACGAATCATTGGTGGTCGTTGGCGTGGGCGGCGCTTGAATTTTCCCGTGCTTGATGGATTGCGACCCACGCCGGATCGCGTGCGGGAGACCCTGTTTAATTGGCTAGCGCCCGTTACTGAAGGTGCTCGCTGTCTGGATCTATTTGCAGGGAGCGGTGCCTTAGGGATAGAGGCATTGTCCCGTGGCGCGGATAAAGTGGTGTTCGTAGAGCGGCATCCTCACGCCGCGCAGTGTTTGCGGGATAACCTGCTTGGGTTAGGCGCGGCCTCCTCCGAGGTGCACCGGGAGGATGTTCTGATTTGGTTGACCAGGCCACCCGAGCCATTCGACATTGTGATGATGGATCCACCTTTTAACCAAGAGCTACTCAAGCCGGCCTGTAGAGCTTTGGAAGAGCGCGGCTGGTTGTCATCCAAGGCATTTATTTACTTGGAGGCCGAGAGAGCAGGGCGGCACTTGGTATTACCCGCTGCTTGGGCGATATCCCGGGAGAAGACCGCAGGCCAAGTCACTTACCGTCTTGCGATGAGGCATGAACAGTGAGTGGAGCCGACCGCTTGGTTTCAAGCGTGTCATCGTCAATGCGGTGGTCTGTAAACGACAAGGCATTCAAGCATCGGCCCGGTACAGAGACACTCGATTAAACGCTTCCGGTTCTTGCAAATCAGGTAAGGTGCTGGCGCTAATCTCGTCGATTTTCCGGTAAGGCGGCAGATCGAGGTTTTTAACCCGTGAATCGGCAACCAGTACGTGGGCGGAATGATTC
>JAAUQA010000511.1 GCA_012032855.1 Candidatus Competibacteraceae bacterium | reverse complement strand
GCAGCCCGGATTGCCGCTGCACTCGCCAATGTCGGGCTACAGGAAAACGAAACGACTTCGGCAACCACCGCGGATCAGTGGGCAAATACCTTGGCGAAACACGGGATTGAGCTAGAGGAAAGTCATCCATGATGGATCATTGAAACCACTGCCGACATCAACAAGTATCACAGTTAAGCAACAGATAATCAGCGGAAGTAATCAATCGAAGATGAGTGACAACGTCAATCGCCTGTTCGGGCTCGCCCAGGGGGCAAAAAATGCTTTGCTCAGGGAAATGCACGGACTCAAACGGCAACGCAGAGAACCAGAAACCCACGAACACGATCAACCCCTAACGCGAGGCCCAGTAGACCGGTTCGCTGATCATCCCGGTTACCGCCAAATTGCGTTACAAAAAGAATACGCAGACCGTTTGGGGCTTGTAAGCCCCTATTTTCGGGTACATGAGGGCAGAGCCGCAGACACAACCCGTATCGGCGGCCGTGAGTACCTCAATTTCTCGACTTATGATTATCTGGGATTGGGTGGTCATCCGCAGATCGCGGCGGCGGCCAAAGCCGCCATCGATTTGTTCGGCACTTCAACAGGCGCGAGTCGTGTGGTGTCGGGGGAGCGTCCGCTGCACGGCGAGCTTGAGCATGCTCTTGCAGATCTCTATGGTACTGAAAGTTGCATCACGCTGGTCAGCGGACACGCCACCAATGTCACTGTGATCGGGCATCTGCTCGGACCCAAAGACCTCGTCGTATACGATACGCTTTGCCACAACAGCATTTTGCAGGGTGCCTTGCTTTCAGGCGCTACCCGGCGCGCGTTTCGGCATAACGACGCGGCAGCACTAGAGCAGATCCTGCAAAAAGCTCAGGGCCTTTACCAAAGAACGCTGATTGTCATCGAAGGACTTTACAGTATGGACGGGGACCTACCACCCTGGGATGACATCATTCGCCTGAAACGCCAATATAATACCCTGCTCATGGTGGATGAGGCCCATGCTCTGGGAGTGCTAGGCGAACGAGGTTATGGTTCACATGAGTTGTCCCAACTGGAACCTGGCACTGTCGATATCTGGATGGGCACACTCAGCAAAACACTGGCTTCCTGTGGTGGTTACATTGCCGGATCAAAAGCGCTAGTGGAATACCTGAAGTTTACAGCACCGGGATTTCTCTACAGCGTGGGACTATCACCACCGCTCGCAGCCGCCGCCCTCACTGCACTCCGTATCCTGGAGCAGGAACCCAACCGAGTGCAGGATCTAGCCGAACGCAGCCGATCTTTCCTTGCTCAAGCGCAAGCCGTCGGGCTGAAAACGGGACGCTCCGCTGGATATGCAATCATACCGATTATGATCGGTAACTCAGTCAAAGCAGCGCAATACTCCAACGCCTTATTTGAACGCGGCGTTAATGTACAGCCCATTGTGTATCCAGCCGTGGAAGAAAAGTCAGCACGCTTGCGATTTTTCCTCAGCAGTAAGCATACTCATGAACAGATTGAACACACCGTCCGCGAACTCGCGACAGTCTGCACATGACCGGTGTGCGCGATAACCGGTTTTGTCCAGAGAACCAGTGAGCCTCATCGAATTTTGCAATGTCAAGAAAGGGTACCGTTTAGGCGCTGTTACTCTACAAGCCCTGCGCGGTATCAATTTACAGATTGGGACGGGTGAGTTCGTCGCAGTTTGGGGGCCTTCGGGCTCCGGTAAATCTACGTTTTGTAACTTAGCCGGGCTGATCGACGACTGTAGCGCAGGTTCGATTTCATTTCGCGGCGTCACAACATCCACTCTGACGGACAATCAACGCAGTGAATTACGTAGCTACCATATCGGTTTCGTGTTCCAGAGTTTTAATCTGGTGCCAGTTTTCACGGCCCTTGAGAATGTCTTGTTGCCGCTGCAACTGCGTGGGATCACTGGGAAAAAACTGCGCGACAAGGGATTGGATCTCCTGGCCACCCTGGGACTGGAAACCCACGCGCGGAATCGTCCCGACGAGTTATCTGGCGGTCAGCAACAGCGGGTAGCGATTGCTCGTGCGCTGATTAGTGATCCATCGTTGGTCATCGCTGACGAACCGACGGCGAATTTGGATACGGAAAATGCCCGCGCCATTATCGCTATCATGCGGGATATGAATCGGCAAAACGGCACGACTTTTTTGTTCTCAACCCACGACGAGCGTCTCTTGGATCGAGTTGAGCGCAAGATTCATCTGCGTGATGGATTAGTAATTACTGATGAGAGCGGTCTACTGCCACCGTGATCGTTTGGCTTCGCTTCGCATTTCGCAATCTACTGCGCAACCGCCGTCGGTCAATCTATACGATGTTGGCTGTCGGGGTCGGTTTTGCCGCAATTAATATCTTCGGTGGGTTCACCGATTATATCTTCACCAATTTGCGAGAATCGTTTATCTACGTCGAGGGTAATGGCCACTTGTCTATCTTTAAAAGTGGAGCCCGCGATCAGGACAGGTCTGAAGACCCGATCCAAGCTCTCCTAAAAAAAGAAGAAATCGGCCAAATCCGCGCTGTTGTCGAAGCACAAGCCAATGTGCTTGCCGTAGCAGAAGTGATGACACTGAACGGCCTGATCAGCAACGGCGACACCTCCACCATTTTCGTCGGTCTGGCACGGGTACCCTCGGAACATCAACAATTCAAGAGTTACGCCCGAGGGCTAATGGCGCGATTAAGCCTCTTCGAAGGGCAACCGCTTCAAGACGAATTGGAATACGGCATCGGTATTGCCCAAGGATTACGCGGAAAACTCGGCATTGAGATCGGGTCACCGGCCATTTTAATGGCTCCTACCGTATACGGTCAGATCAATGCGCTTGACGCCGAAATCCGCCAAATTCCCGATGCGCCGATGGAATTACTGGAAGACAAATGGACGGTCATGCCTTTGGCCTTGGCGCAAAAACTGTACGATTTCGATGGCGCAAGCCGAATTAACCTGCTGTTATCCCAAGCAAATAATTTGGAGCAAACCAGAAATAACCTGGAAACAACTTTGCGCGCTGATGGTTTAGCGATTGATGTTCATATTTGGCGGGATTTATCGCCATTTTATGTCAAAGTCGAAGGGATGTTTCGAGTCTTGTTCTTGTTTATTTTCCTGATTGTCTCCGTCATTATCGTGATGAGTGTAGTGAATACCGTCAGCATGGCAGTCCTGGAGCGCAGCCGGGAGATCGGAACACTCCGGGCCATTGGCGCGAAGCGACATCGGATAGTATCGCTGTTCAGTTTGGAAGGTGCGTTATTGGGTATCGCGGGCTGTGGGTTGGGTGTTTTGTTATTCGCCGCGACTTTGGTGATTTGAATGTTTTCTTTTTCCTCGGCTCCATCGGCGGCGGGCTCTGGATCGGCGT
>JAAUQA010000510.1 GCA_012032855.1 Candidatus Competibacteraceae bacterium | reverse complement strand
CCGATGTCTTCCGCGGCAGTCATTGGATCCGCGCCGAGGAGGGTGGGATCTTCCTCAGCATCCGTGACCTCGGCGATTGGGTGACCACCGGAACGAAGCTCGGCACGGTCACCGATCCGTTCACCAACGAAGAAGTGGCGATCGTCGCGAGACGGACGGGTCGGATCATCGGCCGAGCCCACGATCAGGTCGTGATCCCGGGCTACGCGCTGTACCATATCGGCACTTCTCAACCCGGCGCGGACCCGGATGTCGTGTCCGATCCCGACGACCCGATCGGCGACGAGTTCGAAGAGCGGCCCGAGTAGCGCTGGCCCGCTCTCCCGGAGCCCTGGGCGGCGCCCACCGCGAGAGACCCTCGATGAACCGCAATGTGTGGATCGGTGCGGCAGTGGCTGCGCCCGGGCTCCTGCTCTTCCTCTGGGAAGGTGATCTGGCTCGGACTGCCCGTGGCGCCGAGCGAGCCGCCGTTGTGCTCGACGGCGAAGGCCGGATAAAGGCGCGCAAATCCTGCGACAATTGGTCCATGCGGGTTTTGTCGCCCAGAATGCTGCCTCGCGTTACCGTGCTGCTGGGATCCACCGCCAACACCGCTACCCGATGGCCTTGCTCGCACAGCTGCAAGCCCAACGCTTCAATAAAAGTGCTTTTGCCGACCCCCGGTACGCCAGTGATGCCGACCCGGATGGATTTGCCGGTATGCGGCAATAACTGCCGCAATACCTCCTGTGCGGTGTCGAAATGGGCCGAGGCATTGCTTTCCACCAGGGTAATGGTTTGGGCTAGTACATTGCGATCGCCCGCCAACACCCCGGCGACGTATTCATCGACGGTTAATCGTCGGCGTTTCGGCCCGGCCGGCGTGCCTTCGGCTGTTCCGAACCACGAAACCCATCGTGCCCGCCGTCAATGCCTTTGACTATGCTGGTGGTGAATTCCTCGCCGGCATTGTCAGGAATCCAATCCGGTCTGTTTTTCTTTTCGCCCATGAGCCTATCTTTTGCATGAATTCGGGGCGGACAGTCTGCCCGCCAAAAAAACCACGAGTTAAACTGCTAGTCTGCCAGTACAGAAGTTTATATACACTTAATTAGCCAGTTCCTTCCCCCCTTGCGGGGGAAGGTTAGGATGGGGGGTAAGCAAGGGGCAAAAGCCCTGATTATTCAGCTTACCTAGATTCACCCCCACCCTACCCCTCCCCCATCAAGGAGGAGGGTAAAGGAAATGCATCAATATATTGTCAGGGTGACTAGGCAGCCAAGCGGTGATTAAGTTCGTCCAACACTTTCTGCGCGGCTACCGGAATCACCGTGCCCGGCCCGAAAATGGCCGCTGCACCGTTGGATCTGAGGAAATCATAATCCTGAGCCGGAATAACCCCGCCCACTACGATCATGATGTCGTCGCGCCCAATCTTATGCAGTTCCTGGTTCAGCTGTGGCACCAGGGTTTTGTGACCGGCTGCTAGGGAGCTGATGCCGATCACGTGCACGTCGTTCTCCACGGCTTGACGGGCGACTTCATCGGGGGTTTGGAATAAGGCTCCGATGTCCACATCGAAACCCAAATCGGCAAACGCCGTGGCGATCACCTTGGCGCCGCGATCATGACCGTCTTGCCCCATCTTGGCGACCAGGATTCTGGGTCGGCGACCCTCACGCAATTCGAATTCATCGGCCATTTGACGCACGGTTTGCACTTCTTTTTCCTCCCCGAATTCGCTGCTGTACACACCGGATATGGAACGGATGACGGCTTTGTGCCGCCCGAATACCGTTTCCATGGCATCGGAAATTTCGCCTAACGAGGCACGGGCACGCGCCGCTTCGACCGCTCGTTCCAGCAAATTACCCTCGCCGGTTTCGGCGCTGTGAGTAATCGCGTTCAACGCCGATCTGACTTTGGCTTCATCACGTTCGGCGCGCAGCTTGGCCAGACGGCGCAGTTGTGCTTCGCGCACGGCGGTGTTGTCAATATCCAGGATTTCCAGGGGATCTTCCGTAGACAGCCGGTATTTATTGACGCCAACCAGGGTTTCCTTGCCGGAATCGATGTGCGCCTGACGGCGGGCGGAGGCTTCTTCGATGCGCATCTTGGGCAGCCCGGTTTCGATGGCCTTGGCCATGCCGCCCAAGCTCTCGATTTCCTGAATATGCGCCCAAGCCTTCTTCACCAGTTGGTCGGTCAGCGCCTCCACGAAATAAGAACCGCCCCACGGATCGACCACCTTGCAGATGCCGATTTCGTCTTGCAATAACAATTGAGTGTTTCTGGCAATCCGCGCAGAAAAATCGGTCGGCAGGGCAATCGCCTCATCCAGCGCATTGGTGTGTAAGGATTGGGTATGCCCCAAAGCAGCAGCCATCGCTTCCACACAGGTCCGGCTCACGTTGTTGAACGGGTCCTGCTCTTGCAAACTCCACCCGGAAGTTTGACAGTGAGTCCGCAACGCCATCGATTTCTCATTCTTGGGGTTGAAGCCCTTGATGATCTTCGCCCACAACAGCCGTCCGGCACGCATCTTGGCCACTTCCATGAAGTAGTTCATGCCGATGGCCCAGAAGAAGGAAATGCGCGGCGCGAAGGCGTCGACATCCATGCCGGCGTTGACACCGGTACGGATATATTCCAGCCCGTCGGCCAGTGTATAGCCCAGTTCCAGATCGGCGGTCGCCCCGGCTTCCTGCATGTGATAGCCGGAAATCGAAATGGAATTAAACTTGGGCATCTCCTTGGCGGTATAAGCGAAAATGTCGCCGATGATACGCATGGACGGGGTCGGCGGATAAATATAGGTGTTACGCACCATATATTCTTTGAGAATGTCGTTCTGAATGGTGCCGGTCAGCTGCTCGTGCTTAACCCCTTGTTCCTCGGCGGCGGCGATATAGAACGCCATCACCGGCAACACCGCGCCGTTCATGGTCATGGACACCGACATCCGGTCCAGCGGGATGCCGTCGAACAGAATTTCCGCATCCAATAACGAATCGATAGCCACCCCGGCTTTGCCCACATCGCCGACCACTCGGGCATGATCGGAGTCGTAACCCCGGTGGGTGGCCAGATCGAAGGCGATGGATAAGCCCATCTGTCCCGCCGCCAGATTGCGGCGATAAAACGCATTACTCTCTTCAGCGGTGGAAAATCCCGCGTATTGACGCACCGTCCAAGGCCGTGTCACATACATGGCCGCATAGGGGCCGCGTAAATAGGGCGGAATACCTGCCATATAGCCCAAGTGGCCCAGTGCATCGCTATCCTCATGCGTATACAGCGGCTTGATGTCGATATGCTCCATGGTCCGTGCGACCAACTCGCCAGGGATTTTCCGGACGCTTTTTCTACTGCGGCCTGCCATTCGGCGAAACTCGGCTTGGCGAATCCGCTC
>JAAUQA010000509.1 GCA_012032855.1 Candidatus Competibacteraceae bacterium | reverse complement strand
ACTGTTGATCGCCCGGCGATCTCGGAAGTGCTGCAAGACATCGTGATGAGTTTCGGGCTACACCCGGGTACTGATTCCCAATATCGCCGATTCGCTGGATGGACATCTTAGCGCGCTCGAATTCAGCCCGATCACCGACGGCGGCACCCCGGTATCAGCGTTTGCAACCTTGGGCGATGCTGCAGCTACCCTGACTATCGGTGCCTCACTGAGCGCCGCCGCCGATCTGCTGCACGAACGTACCGGGGTACCGGATCATCGCTTCGATCATTTGTTGGGCCTGGATGCGATGGACACGTTGCTGATGACCCTGGCTGGTATTTCCGGTCAGCCGATACCCGCGTGTTTCGAACGGCAACGGTCTCAACTGCAGGATGCCATGTTGGATACGCATTTCATGCTGACCCAGGCGCGGATCGCTATCGCCGCCGATGCGGATCTGCTCAATGCCTTCGTTCATCTCTTCGCCGAAATGGGTGCCGAAGTGACCGCCGCAGTCGCTGCGGAACGCGCACCGGTGTTGGCGCGCACGCCGATTGCGGAAGTGCGGATCGGCGACTTGGAAGACCTCGAAGCTTTGGTCAGAGCTAACGGCGCTGATTTGCTGATCGGTAACTCTCACGCTGCTGAATCGGCTAATCGACTGGGCTTGCCGCTGTTGCGCGCAGGATTCCCGTTGTACGATCAAATCGGTGCCCATCAGCGGACCTGGATCGGCTATCGCGGCGCTCGTCAGGCGTTATTCGATATGGCGAATACCCTGCTCGCACACCCGGAGATTGAGCCTTACCGCTCGTTCTATTCCCATCATTACCGTCAGGAGAACACCGACAATGGCCTTGCAAAAGCATCTGCGGATTCTGGCTGGCGGCACTGAAAAGGTGGATACCGCCGTGGCGCTGAAAGTGGCATTCGCGACGACCGACCGCAAACATGTCGATCAGCATTTCGGTTCGGCCCAGGGGTTTGCCATTTACACCGTGAACCAGAATCAAACCAAGCTGGCGGAGTTCGCCCAATTCGGTGAACTGGAACAGGATGGTCACGAAGACAAACTGAGCGCCAAATTAGCACTGATACGCGATTGCGTTGCGGTTTACTGTCAAGCCGTGGGCGGTTCCGCCATCCGTCAGTTATTGGCTGACGGCATCCAACCGGTGCGAGTCGAGGAAGGCACGCCGATTGAACACTTGCTGCGGGATTTACAAACGGAATGGCGTACCGCCCCGTCGGGTTGGTTAGCCAGAGCCATCGCCCGCCACGAAAAACCGACAGATCGCTTCGCGTTGA
Source organism: Candidatus Competibacteraceae bacterium (assembly GCA_012032855.1). The sequence continues at coordinate 2,101 of JAAUQA010000509.1, read as the reverse complement.
TGGAAGCGGAAGGCTGGCAGGAATGAAAGCCGCAACGGCACAAACCCCAAAAACCCCCGAGGTTATGAAAATCCCGGTGGTTACCGAAGACGATCCGATTCTGGAATCAACCTTTGTCAAGGAACTTGAGCGTCAAATCCGTGCTCAGGATCGCCACGGTTTCTACGACAAAAGCTCCGCCGCCCGTTTGATTGATCCCTTTGTGTTGACCAAGGAACGTAAACGCGCGTTGCCCATACTCGGTAACCCTGATGCGGCGGTCATCGTCCGGTTAAACGCATTTTACAACGCCATTGCCACCTTGATTGAGCAACAGAGCGGTCAGATGGCCGCGCCGGTCATGCAGCTGAGCGCGGAAGGGTTCGGTCGGGTTCTGATCATTGTCGGCAAGCTAGCCGTTTTGGACCGACGATTACGTGACGTGCATCGGTTCGGTTTTCGCACAACGGCGGCGTTGCAAGAGGATGGGGATAAACGGGTCGGGGAGGCGCTGAAGCTGATTAGTGCGTATCCCGCGCTCGCTGAAGGATGAACTGAATGAGCTAGTGCTTCATCCGACTTGTTTTGACAAATCTGTCGGGTAGGGTGGAGCAGCTTGGTAGGATGTGCTGACGAAGGAAGCGCATCATTGGCCGGTTGGCTCTCGATTGATGCGCTTCGCAAGCTCAGCACATCCTACAGTCAATTAAGATCGGTCAATAAACTAGGACCGCCGCTGCGTGGATCGCTCGGCGGATGTGTTCACACCAAGACAATAGAGGTAATGAATAATGGATGCAGAAAACGTATTCACCGGCGCCACCCGTGGAGGCACAAAGTGGATTCCGCAATTCGCCATTGAGTTGGATGAGTCAACCTGCATCGGTTGCGGCCGCTGCTACAAGGTCTGCCCGCGCGATGTGCTGACCATTGTCCAAAGGGCTATGGACGACTCCGCCGACTTCGACGATGACGACGACGATGATTTCGATGACGATGAGGACGATAGCGATAATTCCTTTATGACGCTATCCAATCCGATGGACTGCATCGGTTGCGAAGCCTGTTCACGAGTCTGTCCTAAGAAATGCTTCACCCATGCGCCGGAACCCTTAGCAGCGTGATTCCTCTTGGTTACGGATCGGTGTCCTGCACCTGACATTGCAGCCGCCCTTCGGCCAGCAAGGCTTCGACCTGTTCACCCGGTTGGGTTTGAGCAGACTTGCGAATCACCTCATTGGTCTTAACGTGGCGCACGATGGCGTAACCGCGACCCAGCGTTTGTAAGGGGCTGAGCGACTGCAAGGCTCGACCGGCCGCATCCAAACGCTGGGCCTTGCGTTCCAGATGGCGTTGCATGGTGTTCGTCAAGCGCGCCACCAAGGTTTGCTGGCGATCTTGTAAACGTTGGATAAGCGGTGCGGGCGTGCGCCCAAACAACCGAGTATGCAATCCAGCCAACCGATTTTGCCCACGTTCCAGACGAATCCGCCAAGCGTAACGTAAGCGTTGCTCCAACTCATCCAGCCGCTGGGCACGATCCTGCAATTGACGGCCCGGATGCCGGCGGTGCAGTGCTTGTTCCAGCCAACCGAGACGTTGCCGGTCGGTAGCTAACCGACGCGTCGTTGCAGCCGCAAAACGCTGTTCCAACGTAGAGAACTTGCGCAACCATTCCACCTGATCGGGGCTGATCAATTCCGCTGCCGCCGAGGGCGTAGGTGCCCGCAAATCGGCGGCAAAATCGGCGATGGTGACATCGGTTTCATGGCCGACACCGCACACGATGGGAATCTCGCAAGCGTGGATAGCACGGGCGACGATTTCTTCGTTGAACGACCATAAATCCTCTAAAGAACCACCGCCTCGCACCAGCAATAACACATCGCAATCCCGCCGTTCCGAAGCGAGGTTAATGGTACGGGCGATCTGTGCCGCTGCCCCTTCGCCCTGCACCGCCACCGGGTAGATCAGCACCGGTAAGGCAGAAAAGCGCCGTTGCAAGACGCTCAGCACATCGCGTATGGCCGCGCCGGTCGGCGACGTGATGAGTCCAACCCGGCGTGGAAAAGCCGGAATAGGACGCTTGTGCTCGGCGGCGAACAGCCCCTCCTGTTCCAAA
>JAAUQA010000508.1 GCA_012032855.1 Candidatus Competibacteraceae bacterium | reverse complement strand
TTTGATGCGAAACCTTGAATGTCAGGTTTTAAACTCATCGCAAGTAAGTTAAAAGCGATATGAGGCAAGAAAAAGAAACATATTCCAATGCTGATCAAGCTCGTTGTCGCTCGAATTATCGTCAAGGGTAATCCAGCCCGTCCCATTGATATGATGAAATTCGGCTCGCAACATTAATGATTGAGTGACATCCCAACGCAGACCTAGGGTTAAGTCTTTGGCGAATCGTGAATGTGCCGGACCTCCGGTAAGCGCCGCGAATTTTTTCCTAAACGATCATCGCGGTCTACGAAAAAAACATCGTAACGGAGCAACGCTTCCCAGCGTGGACGAAACCGATATGCGGCCTGTAAATAATAACTTTCACCGGTAAAATCCAGGTCCGGTAAAGCCGGGCCAAAATCGTTGTAACGTAAATGACGTAATGCATATTCGCCAGTCAGGCTCCATCGCTCGGAATTATATTGTGCAGAAAGTATTAGCGGGGTAAATTGCCAAGAACCAGCCCGTAAAGGATCACCAGGAAAGCTTGGGTCATAATCGGCGTTAACCTGTGCACCGGACAGGGAAAAACGTATTAATCCACCGTCAAGTTCGTACATTACGCGTCCGAGGAACGACGGTTTGGCCTCTAGATCACCGGGCACATTACCGGAGAATATCGCCCTTTCCACGGCGGGATCATCAATTCTGGGCAAGCCCGCAACCAATTGAATATAGAAGTCCCCACTCTCGGTACGATGCTCACCGTATAGATGGATACTATCCGAAGAGAGCGCTAAATTACGTGTTCTGTCGAAGTAAATCGACTGTGGTAACAAAATGCTGGGTCGGGTAAACGCTACATCACGGGTATCATTATATAAGCCTAATGGATTAATCGTTCGCCCCAAACGTACGCCCCATAGGTGATCGGCATCCGAAAGAAAGGTGTAGTCGGCAAACCCGTAATCCAACCTCAAATCACCGTCGTCAGATTCCCCCGCATCGCGGGCCAGCACTTGAGCAGAGAATTGCAGATTACTCAATGCGCGCCAAGAACCGTTCAGGCCAATCTCCCGAAAATCAAATGATCCTTCTTCGCTGTTGCCAAAGAAATTATTCGACGAGGTCAGGATATAGCTTTGGCTGGCAAAGGCATGAAACTGTAGGCTGGGGGTGAGCTCAAACGCTGAAGTATTCGATAAACAACAAAAATCCCCATGACAATGCACATGCCACGTTTAACCGCCGATTGCGGTTTCTCACTCAATCGGCAACACACGAACACTTTCATCAATCCTCGACCTCACTAAATAACCGATTGCACCCGGTGTCGTTGCGACTTTGTTGTGCATCTCCTGGACGGAATCGACTATCCTGGGAGCTTGGCCTGTTCCCGAAAATACCTGCCGGTCCCACGCAAAACGTAACTGATGTGGGAAAATGTTAAGCATTTGTTTGCAAAATCGGATGTGCAGTGGATGATTATCACTTAGTACAAATACTTGAACAGGCTCTCCGGAAGGCCAGTTGCGCAAGCGCATGCCGAAAATGGCGCGCAAGGCATTACGCGAGAGGGTTGTTTGGACAACGTCGGTTGAGGCGATAATGGTCGGCGAGTCTTCGTTCTGGGAAACACCTGCTACGCCCCCAGAGAGCATCACTACAGACACGATGAACCGAATTGTACGGTGCAGCAACTCTATCCCCTAGCACAGGTGTCAGTTATGGAACCAACAGCAATCGTTGATTTCATGCGGCGGCATCACCCTTGCGGTACCATCTTTGGTTGAATTGAACAAAATGATAGTCAATTAATGACTTGCATGATAACAAAATTAACTGTTAGCTCGCCCAGGGCAATCATTAAGATTAAACAGCGCAAGGATATCCTCGGTGCGTAAGCCTCGCGTAGTTGTCGGTCTGTCCGGTGGTGTTGATTCCTCAGTTGCTGCTTTGTTGTTGGTCGAGCGGGGCTATGAAGTGCATGGCGTGTTCATGAACAACTGGGAGGATTCTTACGCTCCAGGCTATTGCACAGCAGCGGAAGATTTGGAAGATGCGCGAGAAGTCTGCGAAACGCTCAACATTCCTCTGCACACCGTGAATTTCACGCAGGAATACCAGGAGCGAGTATTTCATTATTTCTTAGCAGAACACCGCCAGGGGCGAACCCCCAACCCCGATGTGCTGTGTAACAAGGAAATTAAATTTAAAGCATTTCTGGAGTATGCCCGACGTTTGGGCGCAACCGCAATTGCAACTGGTCATTATGCTCGTTGTCAAGCGCACGGGGAACGTCGGCGCCTATTGAAGGGACTGGATAGCGGTAAAGATCAGAGCTACTTTCTCTATACATTAGGCCAAGCGCAACTGACCGAGGTGCTATTTCCGGTCGGTGAACTCAAAAAACGTCGGGTGCGTGAACTAGCGACATCAGCAGGTCTGGTTACCCACGACAAAAAAGACAGTACCGGAATTTGTTTTATCGGCGAGCGCAACTTTCGGGAATTCCTGAGTCGCTATTTACCCACCCAGCCGGGTGAGATACGCACACCGCAGGGCAAAACACTGGGGATGCATAACGGCTTGATGTTTTATACCCTTGGACAGCGACAGGGATTGGGTATCGGTGGTCAGCGAGGAAACAGTGGTGACCCCTGGTATGTGGTTGCCAAGGCGTTGCAAGAAAATGTGCTGGTTGTGGCGCAAGGGCATCAGCATCCATTGTTGTTCCACCGGCGGTTACGTGCCTCCCAGCTCCATTGGGTTGCTGGCGAAGCGCCAGCAATGCCGTTAATGTGTGCAGCTAAAACCCGTTACCGCCAGTCGGATCAAGTGTGTACTATCGAGCGTTTGTCAGCGACGACATGTGAAGTCGTGTTTGCGGAACCACAGAGGGCAATAACCCCCGGTCAGTCAGTGGTATTTTACTGTGGCGACGAATGTCTGGGTGGTGGCGTTATAGACGTCGCCTTTGACTGAGGATACTGTGTATATCATGCCAAATACTGATCATGACCGAGTGATTGCCTTAGCCGGCCTTTTCTTGGCCACTACGTTGGTGCGTGACATCGCCCGCAATGGACGAGCTGACTCGGATGATTTCGCAACTTGCTTGGAGAGTTTGCTTAAGATCGATGCTGCCAGCAGCGAAGATGTCTATGGTAGCGTGAGTCGATTACGTTCGGGGTTGCGTCTGCTCAAGCGGCACCTGAGCAATCCCAAAGACATGGAAATTACCCGCTACGTAGTGGCTCTTCTGGTGTTGGAGCGTAAACTAGCCAGACATTCCGCTATGTTGCAACGCATCCGAGAGGGTATTGAAGCGACCGTGGAAAAACTGAGTTACTTCCCCCTGGGGCACGAAAATATTATCGCCGGTTTGGCGGAAATTTACGCGGCTACT
>JAAUQA010000507.1 GCA_012032855.1 Candidatus Competibacteraceae bacterium | reverse complement strand
GTATTGCAGGCAGGGCATTTCGAACATGCCGGTACGGCAACCGAAGCTGAGGCGCTGAAGCAAGCACTGGCGGTTTTTTTCCGTGCTGCCTGAGTCGATGCGGATGTCGTTCTCTACTTATTCATGACTATCGTCGTCGTTGCCGAAAAACCTGCCGTTGCGCGGGACATCGCCAAAGTGCTGGGTGCAACCCAGCGCGGTGACGGGCACTTGCATGGTAACGGCTACATGATTACTTGGGCGATCGGTCATTTGGTCACCCTGGCCGAACCGCATCAAATCAATCCCGATTGGCAACGTTGGCGCCGCAACAGCTTGCCTATGCTGCCCGAGGAATGGCCTCTGGTCGTTAGTGACAGAACGCAGGATCAGTTTGCCGTCGTGCGCAAAATCATTAACGACCGCGCCGTCAAGCGGGTAGTTTGCGCCACCGACGCGGGCCGAGAAGGGGAACTGATTTTCCGGTATATCTACGAAGCTGCCGGTTGCCGTAAACCGATCAGCCGATTGTGGATTTCCTCGCTGACTCCGGACGCCATTCGTAAAGGGTTTCAAGGGTTGAGGGACGGTCGCGATTACGATTCTTTGGCCGACGCTGCGCGGGGGCGTAGCCAAGCGGATTGGCTGGTCGGTATGAATTTGTCGCGGGCCTGCACCTTAGCCTTTGGGGATGCTTTAAGCGAAACCTTATCAGTGGGTCGCGTGCAAACCCCGACTCTGGCGATGGTGGCGGAGCGGGAACTGGCTATTCGGGCCTTCGTGCCCGAGGATTACTTGGAAGTGATCGCCACGTTTCAACCTGAGAATCCATCGTCAACCGATGAGACCGATACAGTCACTTATCGGGGTACCTGGTTTAGCGGTCGCAAACCCGAACCAAAAGCAAAGCGATTGCCTGCCGATGGTAAAGAAGCTGAGCAAATCGTCGCTCGTGCGCTGAGCGGACGTGCCGCAATCGAAACCCGTAAAGCTGAAACCAAGCGCCAACCCCCGCCGCTGCTGTACGATCTCACCGAACTGCAACGTCACGCCAACCGGCTGTATGGTTTTAGTGCTGATACCACCCTCACTTTGGCGCAACAGCTTTACGAGCAACGCAAGGTGATCAGCTATCCGCGCACCGACAGTCGGCATCTGTCCAAAGATGTCGCCGCAACCTTGGATAAAATTGTGCCGGTTATCCAGGGACCCTATCTAGCTGATCTGGCATCCGGTACCGGGCAACGACCGTTAAGCAGGCGTTTCGTGGACGATTCCAAAGTGACCGATCACCATGCCATTATTCCCACCCCACTACCGGCCCGCGGTCTGGCTACCGATGAGCAGAAAATCTACGATTTAATTTGCCGACGCTTGCTGGCGGCTTGGCATGAGGATCATATCTGGTCGATCACCACGGTGATTACCACCATCACTAACCCGCAAACCGATGCCGAGCCGTTGCTCGACCGCTACCACAGCACCGGAACCGTGGTGGAACAACTCGGCTGGAAGGTGCTGGAGGTCGGCGTTGCCCAGCAATCGGATAAAAAGCCAACCAGCACCAAAAAACCCGAGTCGGCGGCGAGCGAGGAAACCCAGGCGTTACCGGCGGGTTTAAGCGAAGGTCAAGCGCAACAAGTCCTAGCCGCTGACAGCGTGCGCAAACAAACTCGTCCACCCCCGCGTTTTACCGAAGCCACCTTACTGACTGCTATGGAAACAGCCGGCAAAACCTTGGAAGACAAAGAACTGTCCGCTGCCATGAAAGAAACCGGCTTGGGCACGCCAGCCACCCGTGCGGACACCATTGAAACCCTGTTAAAACGGCAATACCTGGAACGCAAAGGGCGGACCTTGATCGCGACCGATAAGGGCATCCGACTCATCACGGCAATCCAGACCGATGTCAAAAGCCCTACCATGACCGGCCAATGGGAAGCCCAACTACGTCGTATTCAACGCGGCGAAGCAACGCTGGTTGAGTTCATGGCCGGTATCCGCACTTATGTGCGCGATGCAGTTGAAAAAACCCTTACAACGCAGAATCCTACTCCGGTAGATGCTGTGAACGATGTTGCTACAGCGACCTACGAGTCTGCTCCTGCGGTGGTGGAAGACCGCAGCCCGACTCCCGTGGAACGCTTGGGTGAACTGTTGCCCGAGTTATTCCGCTTGAACGCCTTTCGTCCCTACCAGGAAACCGCCTGTCAAGCCGTCACGCAAGGCAAGGATGTGCTGTTGGTGATGCCCACCGGTGCTGGAAAATCGTTGTGTTATCAATTGCCGGGGCTGGCCCGGGCCGGTACTACGCTGGTTATTTCGCCGCTCATCGCCTTGATGGAAGATCAGGTCAGCAAATTGCAGGAGCTGGGCATCCGCGCCGAACGGATTCATTCCGGCCGCGACCGGTTGAGTTCCCGGCAAGCCTGTGTGGACTATCTCAATGGTCGGTTGGATTTTTTATTCATTGCCCCGGAGCGGCTCAGCGTGCCCGGTTTTCCAGCCTTGCTGGCTAAACGCAAGCCGGTGCTGGTGGCAGTAGACGAAGCCCATTGCATCTCTCACTGGGGACACGATTTTCGGGCCCCGATTACCGCATGTTGCGTCATCATTTGCCGGCGCTGCGGCCCGCGTCTATCATCGGCTTGACCGCCACTGCGACTCCCTTGGTTCAAGACGACATCGTCGCGCAATTAGGGATGCCGGAAGCGCAGCGCTTTATTCATGGTTTTCGCCGTACCAATATTGCTGTGGAGATCGCTGAGCTCAAGCCCAGCCAGCGGTTCGCCGTGGTGCGTAGAATACTCGCTGATCCCGCTCGACGCCCGGCTATTGTCTACGCACCCACCCGCAAAGATGCCAACACCTTGAGCGAAATACTGCGCGAGGATTTTCCCGCCGCCGCCTACCATGCCGGAATGCCGAACATGGATCGGGATCAGGTTCAAATCGGATTCGGTACCGATGCGTTGGAGGTTATTGTCGCCACCATCGCGTTCGGCATGGGGGTGGATAAACCGAATATCCGCACCGTCATTCACACCGCCTTACCCAGCTCGTTGGAAGGCTATTATCAGGAAATCGGCCGGGCAGGCCGCGACGGCAAACCGGCAAGGGCGATTCTGTTGTACTCCTATGGCGATCGCCGCACCCACGAGTTCTTCCACAACCGCGACTACCCGGATCAAGATATTTTGGAGCGGATCTATGCGGCGTTGAATGCCGATTGGCAACCGAAAACCGTCGTGCGGGATTGGTTGAGTATAGAACCGGGCCTGTTTGACAATGCGCTGGAAAAACTCTGGATTCACGGCGGCGCGCGGATCGACCCGGAAGAGAACATCAGTCAGGGCAAGTCCCGATTGGATCAGACCGTATCAGGACCAATGCCAGCACAAACTCAGTCAACTGGATTTG
>JAAUQA010000506.1 GCA_012032855.1 Candidatus Competibacteraceae bacterium | reverse complement strand
ATTTCTCCCCGACAGCGAAGAAACGCCGCGCGGGCAAGCTTATCCCTGATTACTCAGGATTTGCTTGCGACGGCGGCGTGTTTAGCTTAAGAAGCAGATGGTTGAGGGTTTTGCGTCAGCGAGGGCTGTTCGCGCGCCTTGGTAAGAGAGGGTTGCTCAGGTGAAGCGATTTGAGCGCTCTCCTCGCCGGTTGCCAGCACAGCGGCGCCTTCCTTGTCTTCCAAACGACCGGACAATAAGCGCAAAGCGGCATGGTAGCATTGCCGTGCGCCGTCGTGATCGTTAGCTTCTTCCAATACTTCACCAAGTTCCTGGTAGGCATCCGGGCTGACTAACGCTTTCAAGCTTTGCTCCAGGTAAGTGCGAGCCTTATCGAGTTGATTGCCACGGCGGGCCAGCCGCCCGCAGGTCAACAACAAATAAGGATCTTGGGGGTGCTCGGTTAACCATTCTTCAGCAGTCGCCAGTTGCGCAATAGTGTTGCCGCGACCGATTTCGCCGTAGCCGATCACCAATGGATCACTCCAGCGTTGCTTGAGGGCTTCCCGCAGCAAAGTTTCGGCTTCGTGAGCGGCATGATGGTCACGCAGATAGCCAGCGTAACTTAATCGTAATGTGTCCTCCGTGCGTAACGCATCAGGCACTTCCCGCCACAACCGTTGCAAATCTTCCAAGGTGCCGGTATGGGCTATATGGGTGAGCAACTCAGCGTAGGTTTTAGCTTGGATTTGCGCATAAGCGGAGTCGGTCAGTGGGCCGTACTTGCCGAGGTCCGGCAATAATTCGCGCACTTTTTGCCATTCGCCTAACTCCGCATTGCTGCGCACCAGCAACTCCAGAACCCGCGGGTGATGAGGATTAGGGCCTTTGAAAAGGGGGAGCACTACCGCGCGTGCAGCTGCCGGTTCTTGATTTTCCAACAGCATTTCCGCTCGCGCCAGTTTACCGACCAAGCCATTAGTGCCGGTCAAAGCCTCTGCCTTGTGCAGATAGCCATCGCGCCGCCACGGTTCCTTGAGTTGCTGTGCGGCCCGAGCTGCTCCGGCATAGTGCAAAGCCGGCGCCTTGCTGTGCTCGGCACCCTTCAACAGACTGATCTCGGCGGCTTTCCAACGGCCTTCGATTAACTCCCCTAAACCCTTAGCCAAAAAGCGGTAAGAGCGGCGCACTTGATAATACCGATTAGCTGTAAAGGCTCTGCTGGGCGCCAATAGTATTCCCAAGATTAGCCGGACCGCGAAATAAAAAACCACAAACGCGATAAACAGAAAAACAACCAAGACCGCGACGCTGGTCTCAATAGTCCAACTGCCCATGCTGATCAAGGTATAGCCGGGATCTTCCCGAAGTATCAGACCTATACCGGCAGCGGCGAACAGAGCAACGATAATAGTGATGAGCAACTTCATTGCGCAGCCTCCCCACTCGCACCAGCGCCCTCTGCAGGCGCGTTAGTGGACAGTATCGGTTGACGACGTTCCATTACTTCTTCAAAGGCGCGCAAGGTATTGGCGATGTCGGGAATGTAAGGATTGAATTTAATGCTGCGTAGCGTGGTTAATTCCGCCAAGAACGCGGAAACCTGCTCATTGCTGGTATCGAAATAGGTCTCTAACCAGTCATGGGTAATCTTGCCGGCGTCCTCGAAACTCGTTGCATCACCGGCGAGCAGGGACATGCGCATAGCCTCCAGCTCCAGCCGTAGATTCTGATACAGGAAAAATTCTTCTTCGATGGCGACCAAGGGTGGGCCACTGCTGCGTTCACGGCGGATCGTGACGATGTCCTTGAATTGTTCCCAAGCCACATCACCGAACTGCTTCAACCAGTTTTCATCGGCATTGGCAATGTCGCCCTCGGCTAATCTGGGACGAACTTTCTCTTTGAGTTCGGCAAGCTGCACGTCGGTGCGCAGGGGCAGAGTCGGCAGGCGTTGTTCCATCTCGACGATTTTGTGCGCCAATGCCGATCGATCAGGGAGGTCCAACGCCGCGCCCTTGAGACTGGCTATGTTGTCTTCCAGCATGTTGCGGATGTTGGCAAAAGCATTCTCTTCGACGGTCGCTAAGCGGGCTTTGGCGATCTGCAAGGTTTCCAGAGCGCTGTTGATGTCTGATTGCAGCTTTAACTTGTCCTCGGCCAAATGCAGCAGATACTCGACTTCGGACAGAGTAAATGCATTCAAGTCACCGCCGCCACCGGCCACTGCTTTGACATTATCCAGAGTGGTCAACAGATTGCGCTGAGCTAATTGCACGTTTTGGATGCGGTTATCAATATCCGCCAGACTCTTTTGCCGCTCCTTGATGGCATCGGCCAACTTATCTTGCAGGGCTTGGAGATTGCCGGTAAGGACCTGGGTCTGATCCTGCAGAGCCTTGGTCGCCGTCTTGGTGATCTGGGTATCACCTTTCTCGGTTTCCATAGCGCCTTTCAACGCCTGGGATTCGTTTTGCAAGTTCTGAATGTCGGTTTGCAGGCTGCGGACGTGGGCTATCAGATTTTGGGTGTCGGTCTTCTGAATATCCACTCCCCCCTTATGAATTTCTACTTCGCCCTTTAGCGTAGTGATGTCACCCTGCAGACTTTTGATTTCATTTTGTAGCGAAGTAATCCCGCTACGCAGGCTTTGTGCGTCCTTTTGCTGCAGATCGCCCTGATCGCGCAAGGCTTGCGTCGCACCGGCCAGTTCCTCGGCTTTACTCTGATGTGCCTGTAATTTTTCCTGCAGACCGGTGAAGTCGGCGGCACGTTGCGCCACGACCTCATCAAAAGCCTGTTTCATCCTCGCTTCTTGAGACTGCTTGTCCTGATCCCATTGATACCACAAATAGCCACTAACACCGGCTGCGGCCAGAGCGAGTAATAGGGCAAACCCGCTAACCCCTTACCGCCGCTGGAAGCGGTGGCCGACGGGCTTGCCGATTTAACCTCCTCGGTTACCACGGCGACGTCCGGAGACGATCCCCCTTCAGCTGCTGTTGGTGAGTTGAGTGGCTCTTTCTGATTGTTATCCGTCATAGCGGGTCCCCATAGGTCATTGGTTCGGGTCCGACACCATCTGCAGCAGTGCCCGGACGATGGCTTCGTCGCTCGCTTCCTCCGCTAACCGGGGAGGTTGCCTAAAACCCAGCTCTTGCGCTAAGCGCTGAGCACGTTTACTGATCACAATCAAAGGCGTATCAAGCAACCATTGTTGCCCGACTGTGCCGACCAGCGCAAAGAGATTGTGTAAGCTTTCGTTGCTGGTAATGATAACAGCCTGGATTTCACCGTGTTGCCAGGATTGTAGTAAATCATCAGGCGTAACGGTCGGAAGATTACGCTGGTAAACCTCGGCGTAGTCTAAACAGGCTCCCCGTTGTCGCAATGTGTCGCCCAGCAGGTCGCGACCGCCCT
>JAAUQA010000505.1 GCA_012032855.1 Candidatus Competibacteraceae bacterium | reverse complement strand
CGGCTTATTAAAGCAGGCCCTGGTCAATACCGGTTATCCGGCGGAGGACTTAGCCGGTTACAGCGAAGGTCAAGAGCTGCCGCTGCAATTGCGCACCGTCACCGGCAGCGGCGAGCCCTTCGTAATCCGCCCCTATCAGCAGCAAGCGGCGGTCGCTTTTTATCAAGACGGTCGGGTTCAGGGGGGCAGTGGGGTGATTGTGTTGCCCTGCGGCGCCGGTAAAACTATCGTCGGTATGGCGGTGATGGCGCAAGTCCAGGAAAACACCCTGATTCTGACCACTAGTCAGACCTCTATGGAACAATGGCGGCGTGAATTGCTGGACAAAACCGACCTGCCGGCCGATACCGTCGCCGAATACAGTAGTCAGCGTAAGGACACCGGCCCGGTCACGCTGGCCACCTATCAGATGCTGACCTATCGACCCAGTCGAGACAGCGACTTTGTGCATTTCGAGCTATTCCATGCCCGTCCCTGGGGACTGATTATTTATGACGAAGTGCATTTGCTGCCCGCGCCGGTGTTTCGCGTTACCGCCGAATTGCAATCGCGCCGTCGCCTGGGTTTGACCGCTACCCTAATCCGGGAAGACGGTCTGGAAAGCGATGTATTCGCCTTGATCGGTCCCAAGCGCTACGATGTCCCTTGGCGCGAACTGGAAGGTCAGGGCTTCATCGCCGCCGCCGATTGCACGGAATGGCGGGTTGCCCAGAACGCCGAAGACCAGATGGAATATGCTCTGGCCCCGCGCCGTCAGCAGTTTCGGCTGGCGGCGGAAAATCCTGCCAAGCAGGAAGTCGTCAAAGACTTACTGGAACGGGAAGCGGGACATCGCATTCTGATCATCGGAGAGTACATCAGCCAATTGCAAACGCTGGCCGACAAGACCGGTTTTCCACTGTTGACCGGTAAAACCCCGCAATTAGAGCGCGAACGACTGTATGGCGAGTTTCGCAAGGGAGCAATTCCGGGATTAGTGTTGTCGCGGGTGGGTAATTTTGCCGTAGATTTGCCCGATGCCGATGTGCTGATTCAGGTGTCGGGCAAATACGGTTCGCGTCAAGAAGAGGCGCAACGCTTGGGGCGGGTGTTGCGACCGAAAAAAGACGGTCGCCGGGCGCGGTTTTATACTCTGGTTTCGGTGCGAACCTGCGAAGAGGATTTCGCTCGGCATCGGCAGTTGTTTTTGACCGAACAGGGTTACAGTTATCGGATTGAAGGGGAAGTTTAGCGTCCTCCCCAAATCGTCTCATCCAGCGTGGGTTGCCACCCAAAGCGCTTGAGGTCAATCCGTTGACCGTTGAACAGAATCCCTTCTGCCAGCAGTAAATCGTGTTGCCGGCGGTGGGGTTCGCTGCCCAAGGGGAAGGAAATCATTCCTTTGGCATTAATGACCCGATGCCAGGGTACCGACGATTGGGCTGGTAGATTATGTAACGCGTAGCCTACCCCACGCGCTTGGCGGGGAAATCCGGCCCATTCAGCAACCCAACCGTAAGTCGCCACCCGCCCGTAGGGTATGGTGGCGACGGTTTTCCAGATGCGCTGATAGCATTCGCTTATTCGTCGGTCACACATCCCTGAGAAGCGTTCTGTACGGTTTTTATGTATTTGGCCAACACGCCACGTTTCGCTTTGTAAGGCGGCATCTGCCAGTTGTCGCGACGTCGTTGCAGTTCCTCGTCGCTCAACGCCACCTCCAGCTGATTCTTGTCGGAATCAATGGTCACCATATCGCCGTTTTGAAGCAGCGCAATCGGCCCGCCTTCTTGGGCTTCGGGAACCACATGGCCGATGATGAACCCGTGTGAACCGCCGGAAAACCGCCCGTCGGTAATCATCGCCACGTCTTGACCCAGCCCCGCGCCCATAATCGCCGATGTCGGGGTCAACATCTCCGGCATACCGGGGCCGCCCTTGGGACCCTCGTAGCGGATCACCACCACATCGCCTTTTTGGATTTCCTCGCGTTCGAGTGCGTGCAGCATGTCTTCTTCCGAGTCGAACACGCGCGCCGGACCCTCGAAGCGAGTGCCTTCCTTGCCGGTGATTTTGGCTACCGACCCGCCAGGCGCCAGATTGCCTTTTAGAATATTGATATGGCCGGTCGGCTTGATGGGGTTTTCCAGCGTATGAATCACCGCTTGTCCTGTACTTAAACCCGGTAGATCGTTCAAGTTTTCGGCGAGTGTTTTGCCTGTAACGGTCAAGCAGTCACCATGAATCATGCCTTTTTCCAATAGATACTTAAGCACTGCCGGGGTACCGCCGATATTGTGTACATCTTCCATAACGTATTGGCCGCTAGGTTTGAGATCCGCCAAGAATGGCACCTTGTCACTGAGGCGTTGAAAATCATCCAGGGTGAGTTCGACATCGACCGCCCGCGCCATCGCCAACAAATGCAACACGGCGTTGGTCGAACCACCCAAGGCCATGACGATGGTAATCGCATTCTCAAAGGCCGAGCGAGTCATGATGTCGCGGGGCTTGATGTCCCGCTCCAACAGCGTGCGAATGGCGGCTCCCGAGCGTATGCATTCGTCGAGCTTGCCGGGATCGGTGGCCGGTGTCGAAGAACTGTAAGGCAAGCTCATCCCCAACGCTTCAATCGCCGAGGCCATCGTGTTAGCGGTATACATGCCGCCGCACGGCACCGGCGCCGGGCAGGAGTTTTTGACAATGTTAGTACGGGTAGGATCATCGATCTTATGCGCGATAAATTCACCGTAACTTTGAAAAGCCGATATGATATCCAGCGTTTTGCCTTCCCAATGACCCGGTCGGATAGTGCCGCCATAGAGCAGTCAGACCGGGGCGGTTGAGGCGGCCCATTGCGATTATGACTCCCGGCATATTCTTGTCACAACCGGGAATGGCGATACAGGCGTCGTACCACTGCGCCCCCATCACCGTTTCGATAGAATCGGCAATCACATCCCGCGATGGCAGCGAATAACTCATGCCGTCGGTGCCCATGGAGATACCGTCCGAGACGCCCACGGTATTGAAGCGCATGCCGACCAGATCTGCGGCGATGACGCCTTCGCGGACCTGGGCTGCTAGATCGTTGAGATGCATATTGCAGGTATTACCCTCGTACCAAACGCTGGCGATGCCAACTTGAGCTTTGTCCATATCGGCCTCGCTCATCCCGGTACCGTAAAGCATGGCCTGGGAAGCGCCCTGCGACTTAGGTTGGGTGATATGGGCGCTGTAACGATTCAATTTTTTTGTCATGGATGACTCCTCGGAAATAGCGGTATTCTGGCGGTGATTTGCCGTAAAACCAAGCATAAACCATTCTATTGTGGGAGAGAGACACGGTATGCTTGTATCTAATACTGCCTCTAATGGTGCGAAAACGGTAACGAACGCCAATAGTCCCAAAGAACCTTTA
>JAAUQA010000504.1 GCA_012032855.1 Candidatus Competibacteraceae bacterium | reverse complement strand
GTACGTCGGGCGACGCTGAAAGCCGTGGCCATACCGGGTTATCAAGTGCCTTACTCCAGCCGCGAAATGCCGATGGGACGCGGCTTCGGCACCGGCGGTCTGCAACTGACGCTGGCCTTGATCGGCAAAGGCGAAACTTTGAAGGTGATCGACCAAGGCTCGGATGATTCGGTTAATGCGGTCAACCTGCGTCACTTTATCGAGATGACCTGTCCAGGGATCAATACCACCATCTCGACCGACGAGGCCGACCTGATTCAGTCACGCCACCGCATCCCGGAAAAACCGTTGCGGGAAGATCAAGTCATTGTCCTACAGGTGCCTTACCCGGATCCGTTGGTGATTGTTGAATCCTCCGAAGATAAACGCAAACTGCTGCATGGCGAGGCGGATTACTCGCGGCTGTTGGTCAAATTGTACGAAGACATCGTGCAGTTCGCCGAGATCACCATTTCTCACCGCTATCCAACCCGCATCAATGGCCACTATGTCATCGACCCCTCGCCGATACCGCGTTGGGATGTCCCAAAAATGAACCAGTCCAAGGCGTTGATTCTGCTCGCCGCTGGGCGGGAGAAAAAAATCTACGCGGTACCGCCCTTTACTAGGGCCGAACCGCTGGCGTTCGAGGACGTGCCTTTCCGGGTCGAGGATTTCCGCGATGAAACCGGTAGGCGCCGTGCTTGTGCTCGCTGTGGCTGCACCACCAGTTTTCTCGACGAGTACGTGGATTCCGCTAATGGGGAACAGGTCTATCGCTGTTCCGATGCCGATTGGTGTGATGAACAACTCACCCAGCATGCGACGCTGAGGATCAGCAATGGATAAGGTGCTGGAGGTTCGCAACCTGAGCAAACGCTATGGCAAGGGATGTCCAGCCTTGCTTTGCCAAAACCGGCCCGCTGTTCGAGTCTAATATCTGCCCGGATTGCGGCAGCGTGGTTGCTACCCATGACATTGCGTTCGACCTGTATCAGGGCGAGATTCTCGGCATCATGGGCGAGTCCGGCTCGGGTAAATCCACGGTGGTGAATTGCTTGTACTTCAACCAAGAACCCAGTGCCGGCAGCGCGACCTTTTTTGACCGGGATAAGTCGTACCATCTGTTCCATCTGAACAAGGCTCAACAACGCCGCTTGTCGAATCAGCGGTTCGGCATGGTGCATCAGAATCCGCATTTAGGATTGAACTTCGACATTTCAGCCGGTGGCAATATCGCCGAGCGATTGCTGATGTCGGATGTGTACAACTATGCCGATATCCGCCAGCGGGCAACCCAGCTGTTGTCGCGCACCGAGGTGCCGCCCGAGCGAATGGATGAAATGCCGAAGAATTTTTCCGGCGGCATGCAACAGCGTGTGCAAATCGCCAAGGCATTGGCGACCAGCCCCCCCTTGTTGTTTCTCGACGAGGTGACGACCGGACTGGATTTGTCGGTACAGGCCGCCATTCTTGATTTGATTCTGGAAATTCAGCAGCAATTGCGCACCGCCATGATTGTGGTTACCCATGATCTGGGCGTTATCCGGCTGCTCGCAGACCGCACCCTGGTCATGAAATATGGGCGGGTTATCGAAACGGGGTTGACTGATCAGATTCTCGAAGACCCGCAACACGGCTACACGCAACGGCTCGTGGCGTCAGCCCTGTGAGTAATTGACGATGAATCGGCAAACCGTATTGCGAGTTGAAGGCTACAGCAAATGGTTCGAGCTACACGAGCAGGGCAAAGTGATACCCTCGGCTCAGGATGTCAGTTTCACCGTAAGCAGGGGCAATTTGACTGCGTTAGTCGGGCCAACAGGCGCGGGCAAATCGACAGTGCTAAAAGGGATTTATCGCACTTACCTGCCCAGCCAAGGACGCATTCTCTATACCAAGCAAAACGGCGAAGTGATCGACCTCGCCCGTGCCGGTGAGCATCAAATCCTTGACCTGCGGCGTAACGAAATGGGTTTTGTCACCCAATTTTTGCATTGTTTGCCGCGCCAACCGACCGAAGAGGTGGTTGCTCAACCGTTGGTTCAGCGCGGCAGGCCGATTGCCGAGGCCAGAGCGCTGGCGCGAGAGCTGCTGACGGCTATGAAATTGCCGGAACCGCTCTGGGGCATCTCGCCGGCAACGTTCTCCGGCGGCGAAAAACAACGCGTTAACCTAGCCCGCGGCTTGGTCGCCAAACCGCGGTTGCTATTGCTTGATGAGCCAACCGCCAGTCTCGACCCGGATGCCACTGACCGGGTTGTTAAGCTGATTGAAAACTTGAAGAACGAGGGTGTAGCGATGCTGGCAGTTCTGCATCACCCGCAACTGGTCGCGCGCATGGCCGACGATGTAGTCACACTCCATCAGCCAATCATGACTCAACCGCCGCTGGAGGAGAGAGTCGGATGAAAACCTGTTTAAGCCATGCCAGAATCGTACTGGCCGATGAGGTGCTCGAAGACGCTGCACTGTTAATCGAGGATGGTGTGATCAGCGCGATTGATCCTAGTGTGACGGCAGGTGCCGAAATCATTGATCTGGCTGGCAAGCTGCTCATGCCGGGGCTGATTGACCTGCATTGTGATGCGCTGGAAAAAGAGGTCGAGCCACGTCCGAATGTGCATTTTCCACTCGACTTTGCCTGTGCTCAGGCCGATAAGCGTAATGCGGTGTCCGGTATCACTACGGTGTATCACGCGCTGTCTTTTGCCAATGACGAACTGGGCGTGCGCAACAATGATTTCGCGGGGCGAATTGCCCGCGCGGTGCATGACTGGCGGCCTCATGGTTTAGTGGATAATCGGGTGCATTGCCGCTATGAGATCACCGATGAGACCGGATTGCCGGTCTTAAAGCAACTGTTGGCTGAACAAGCCATGCACTTGATCTCAATGATGGATCACACCCCGGGACAGGGGCAGTTCAAGGATATGGCGGCCTACTGTGACTTTCTGACCCGCACCTACCAAAAGACTGTTGACGAAGTGAATACGATCGTCGAGCGCAAACGGGAGGCCGCAACAGGCGCTTATGAGCGGGTCCGGGAATTGGCTGAAGCAGCCCATTCGGCGGGGATTTCCGTCGCCAGTCACGATGATGACTCAGCAGAGCGTATCGCCACGATGAGCGCTATCGGTGCGGATATATCCGAGTTCCCGATTTCCCTTGACGCCGCTCGTGCTGCTAAAGTTGCGGGTATGTCAACTATCTTCGGAGCGCCTAGGTTCTGTTGACATTTAGCGGCCCAGGTAAGAAGGTTACGGGTTTTTGTGGAGTTTTATGGAGCGAACTTATCTGAGCGACGCGCAATGGGGGTGATTTGGCCGTTTCTTGTGAACCATCCCCGGGTTTACGTGGGCAATCCGCTGACCTGCCGGGCTTTTCTGGAAGCGGTGTTGTGGGTGCTTCGCAGTGGCAGTCAGTGG
>JAAUQA010000503.1 GCA_012032855.1 Candidatus Competibacteraceae bacterium | reverse complement strand
ACACCGTGACGGCTGAGGAATTGTTGGAGTTGGATGCGCAGACCCTGATTCGCAGGCTGTTTCACGAAGAAGACGTGCGCCTGTTCAGTGCGCAACCCGTCACCTTTCGCTGTACCTGTTCTAATGAGCGCACGGAATCTTTATTGCGCGCTCTGGGGCTTGAAGAAGTGCGCTCGATTGTGGCGGAACAAGGCCGGGTCGGGGTGACCTGTGAGTTTTGCGGTCTGTCCTACGAGTTTGATTCAGTGGATGCTGAAAACCTGTTCGCTACCCCCGGCCTACCGGGTATTTCGACCACCCGGCATTAACATGATCGCCCTGTTCAATCTATTTCTGGATATTTGTCTGTTGCGCAAAGGACCCCAGGATATCCCGGTGTCAGCAGCTTTGCTGCAGCTCAGTGTGGCGATTTACGCTTTTGTTGGGCTAGTGCTGCTGTTGGCCAATCTGAACATCACCCAGGCATTCACATTGGTTGTGTTGGACTTGGGTTTGTTGCTGGGACTCACTTATGGGGTGTTGAACATTCTGGGACGAGGAGCGCGTTTTGCCCAAACCGTAACCGCTTTAGCCGGTACCGGATTGCTACTGGAATTGATCGCCTGGCCGCTGGCGATTTGGATCGGCCAAGCCAATCTGCGCCAGGAAGCCGCAGCGCTACCCAGCTTGCTGTATCTAGCCTTGTTGGGCTGGAATATTGTTATCACCGGTCATATTTTGCGTCATGCGCTATCCACGACACTGGCATTCGGCGTGCTGTATGCATTCGGCTATTTAATGTCGTTCTGGATGCTTTCCGATTGGCTGGTGCCTACGGGGTAAACATGCATATCCATATTCTCGGTATCTGCGGCACGTTTATGGCGGGATTGGCCTTGCTAGCGCGGGAAGCCGGCTTTAAGGTCAGCGGTTCCGATGCCAACGTTTATCCGCCGATGAGCACCCAATTGGCGGCAGCGGGTATCCAGTTATCGGAAGGCTATGAACCCGCCCATCTACAACCGGCCCTGATGTCGTGGTGGTCGGCAATGTGATGAGCCGGGGTCGACCACTGATCGAATATCTACTCGACAGCACCATTCCTTACACCTCGGGACCGGCTTGGTTGGCCGAGCATGTGCTACGGGATCGCTGGGTGCTGGCGGTAGCGGGTACTCACGGTAAAACCACAGTATCCAGTATGTTAGCCTGGATTCTAGAGCGAGCGGGATTGCAACCGGGGTTTTTAATCGGCGGCATCGCTCAGGATTTCGGTATCTCAGCCCGCTACGGCATGACGCCTTTCTTCGTGGTGGAAGCTGATGAATACGATACGGCGTTTTTCGATAAGCGCTCGAAATTCGTTCATTACCGGCCCCGCACCTTGGTGCTGAATAATCTGGAATTCGATCACGCCGATATTTTTCCCGATCTCGCCGCGATCCAACGGCAGTTTCACCATCTCGTTCGTACCGTGCCGGGTTCTGGAAAGATCATCAGCAACGGTGACGACGCCAACCTAGCGGAAACCCTAGCGATGGGCTGTTGGACGCCGGTGGAAAGCTTCGCTGAAGGTGACTGGCAGGCGCATGCTATCAGCCCCGACGGCAGTGCTTTCGATGTGGTTTATCAGGATCAGCCGCAAGGCCGCTTATCGTGGTCGCAACTGGGACTACACAACGTACATAACGCCTTGGCCGCCCTCGCAGCAGCCCGTCATGCCGGTGTGCCGACGGCTCAGGCTATCGAAGCATTGGCTGAGTTTAAAGGGGTCAAGCGACGGCTGGAACTGCGCGGTACGGTCAACGATATTCAGGTCTATGACGATTTCGCTCATCATCCTACCGCCATTGCGACCACACTGGCGGGATTGCGCGCCCGGCATTCTAATGGGCGAATTATCGCCGTCCTGGAGCCGCGTTCCAACACCATGCGGCAGGGCGTGTTCAAAGATGGTTTAGCGCCAGCGCTTACCGCCGCCGATCAAGTGATCCTCTATCAGGCGGCAGATTTAGATTGGTCACTTGACGAAGTCGCCAGTGCATTAAACGGCCGTGCACAGGTTTGCGGTTCTATCGACGCCACCGTCACCGCAATTGGCAACCAAGCCCGGCCGGGCGATGTGATTTTGATCATGAGCAATGGCGGGTTCGGCGGTATTCACGAGCGCTTATTGACGGTCTTGGCGGATGTGAACGGCAACGCAGGATGAACGAGTCCCGGCCGATTGCCTTAGCCATGACCGGCGCATCCGGGGCTCAGTATGGTCTACGCTTATTGGAATGCTTGCTGGCGCAGGGGCAAACCGTGTACCTGATGTTATCCAAGCCTGCCCAAGTGGTGATCGGCATGGAAACCGATTTGTCCCTACCCGGTCGTACCGCCGACATCCGTCGTTTTCTGGTGGAACGCCACGGCTGCGATGCTGAGCAACTCAAGGTCTACGGCAAAGAGGAATGGACGGCGCCGCTGGCCAGTGGTTCCGCTCCGCTGAGTGCAATGGTGGTCTGTCCCTGTACCACGGGTACTTTGGCGGCCATTGCCTGTGGCAGCAGCGATAATCTGATCGAACGGGCTGCTGATGTTTCGCTCAAAGAAGGTCGCAAGTTGATTCTGGTAGTGCGCGAAACGCCTTTTCGGTCATCCACTTGGAAAACATGCTGAAACTGGCCCGGCTGGGGGTGACGATCCTGCCGGCCAATCCCGGTTTCTATCATCGCCCGACGACAGTGAATGACTTGGTGGATTTTATCGTTGCTCGCGTGTTGGATCAGTTGAGCATCGCTAACACGCTCATGCCGCGTTGGGGGCTGGCCGAACACGGATGAACTCAACAGCCCATGACCACCGTTGAAATACCGCTGTTTCCGCCGAGCCGCCATGATGCAACGACAGCGTTTCGATTTCCAAGCCGCCGGTCGGCGCTTACATGCTGAATACCTGCAACCGTCGCCCAAACAGTTAGGGCCGACCTTGGTATTCTTACACGAAGGGCTGGGCAGCATCGCGCAATGGAAAACGTTTCCCGTCCGACTCTGTAACGCCTGTGGTTTTCCCGGACTGGTCTATGAACGCTGGGGATTCGGCAATGCCGAACCATTGAGCAGACCGAGGCAAACTGATTACCTGCATCAAGAAGCGCAAATCTTACCGGAAGTGTTGGAACGCTGCGGTGTGCGCGAATCGCCGGTGTTGATCGGGCATAGCGATGGCGGTTCAATCGCCCTGCTGTTTGCAGCGGCTCACCCTGACCGCGTCCGGGCGGTAATTACGGAAGCCGCCCACGTGTTTGTGGAAGATGTCACCTTAGCGGGGATACGCGCCGCCAAAGCAATGTACCGCACTACCGATTTACGAGATCGCTTAGCCCGTTATCACGGAGACAAAGTGGATAGCACCTTTCGCGGCTGGTGCGACACGTGGTTGCGACCTGA
>JAAUQA010000074.1 GCA_012032855.1 Candidatus Competibacteraceae bacterium | reverse complement strand
TTGGGGTCAGCGTCTTGAGCCAAGCCAGTGATCGGCAGCACCAACAATAGAAAACACGATCAACAATATTAACCTACGCATCACAATCGCTCCTTATGCTCCTGGATTACCATATAAAGAATAGGGCTAAACTCATCCCAATGCTTGATCAGTATCAATTATTTCCAGAAAAGCGATCCTGAACCTTTAGTTGGACACGCATTATGATGACAAGACACTGTGCGGTGGTGTTGATCTCTGTGAAGATCTAAAAGCCGTTCAGTTTTTCAGTGCACTGACGAACACGTTCCCTTGACCCTCGGTCCTGTCTTGATCGGTGATCAGGCGGCGGACAAAACTCATATGTCTCCTGCGGCTCAGCGGTTGACCAACAAGTTGAAGCTGAACGTTAGCCTGTTCACGCCGGATGCCTTCATGCCCAAAAATTGGGAGGAAAGCAGTCCATGCCCCAGCGACCGGAAATGTAAACTTTTGTTAAATCGCATCTGCTCCCACTCAAAAAGTGCTCAGATTATCATGACATTAGGCGACTTATGAGCTTAGGCAAAAAGTCCACATGAGTGACCTTGACAAGGATCAATGCTATTTTGTAGCAAGCTGTATTAGTGTTTAAGAGTGCCTCGATGCTTGAGATCACGTTATGCAATTGGTGTTTTACATTTTCAGTTAAGGGCTGCGCCAATCCCCAAATCAATTGTACTTATATTTATATTGCTCACGTTTATTCATAAATAATTTTTCATGAACAACGATATGAACCAAGACATTATCGATACTGCCATATTGCAAGAATATACGCCGACA
Organism: Candidatus Competibacteraceae bacterium; assembly: GCA_012032855.1. Next base: position 9,577 of record JAAUQA010000074.1, on the reverse strand, counting down.
CTGGTCAATAAGTTAATTGCAATGTTTCAGGAACAAGCACCACAATCTATCGCGAAATTAAAACATTTTGCCACAGAGAAAAATGCCGAAAAAATTAGTAAAGAAGCGCATTACTTAAAAGGTTCCTGTTCAGCGTTGGGAGGCACGCAGTTGGCCGCGATTTGCAAACAGCTACAACTGAAGGGTGAAAAAGGCGATCTGAACAACGTAGAAACCTTGATCGAACAATTGGATCAGAGTTATGCACAGTCCATGGCTATTTTAAAACGCCTCTGCTAGCCCTGGTCGTCCGCGATCACATCCATCTGTAATGTATAGATAAATTTGTATTTCCGTGCGCCATTTGTTGTGAAGGGGTGCCCTCAACGGTGGTTTTTACGCGATATTAAACCACTGCCATCGCTGACTCGAAATAATTAGATCCACCTGCTATTCTGTTCATCCAGAACTGTCGCCTCAGGGTTGGTTAGCGGATTAGCCAACCAACCCGACCCAAAACAATCCGTTTGAAAGCGTTACCCGCTTCGCAATAGGTATGGTCCCGATACTGAATTTGCAACTCACACCCCATTGGTTAAATCGCGTCATCCCTGTGTTCAGAGGATGAAACGTGATATATCAGTCCGTTGATTTCATCGCACCGCTAAGCTATGACTTGCGCAGAGAACACCCTGATACGCTGTTAGAACGCTGGTGCCGCGTGATACAAAATTAGCCTAATCAAAACCTTCCCTCCTAGCGACGCCGATAACGGAGCGCGGAGCAATCTCAACGAAAAGGTCGCATGATGCCTAATCCCAAACAAAAGGTTGGTAAGAATATCAACGCGGCGCTCGACGGCCGCCAACGGGTGGTTATCGAAGGCGTGATGCCGCAAATCGACGGCGGGCGTTATCCTATAAAACGCACCGTCGGCGAGAAAATCGCGGTCGAGGCAGATGTATTCGCCGACGGCCATGATACGTTGTCCTGCGTGCTGCGTTACCGGCCTGCCGGCGAACCCGATTGGTTAGAAGCGCCTATGCAGCCGCTGGTCAACGACCGCTGGCAGGGTGAATTCACCGTAGCAAAAGTGGGCCGCTACCACTACACCGTGTCGGCCTGGGTGGATACCTTCAAGTCCTGGCGGCATGAGTTGTCCCGACGCGTTGAGGTTGACGATATCGCTGTTGCTCTGCGGGTGGGTGTCGAGTTGCTGGACAAAGCCAGTAAACACGCCGAGGATGGCGATGCACAGTGGCTGAGATCCCGTGCCCGCGTCTTAGACAGCGAACAGGAAATCGGTTATCGGCTGCATCTCGCCCTGGCAGAGGATTTGGCGGCGTTGATGGAACGGTACTCGGATCGGCAACTTGCCGCCACCTACGACCAGGAATTAGCCGTTGTAGTGGAAGACGAGCGAGCCCGTTTCAGTTCCTGGTACGAGTTGTTTCCGCGTTCCTACGGCACTACCCCGGGCCAACACGGTACCTTCCGGGATGTGATCGAACAATTATCGCGCATCGCCGATATGGGTTTCGATGTGTTGTATTTCCCCCCTATCCATCCCATCGGACGAGTTAATCGTAAAGGCAAGAACAATACCTTGACGCCCACCGAAGATGACGTCGGTAGTCCCTGGGCAATCGGTTCCTCCGAGGGGGGTCACAAAGCGATTCATCCCGAGTTAGGCACATTGGAGGATTTCCATGCCCTAGTGGCCAAGGCCAAGGATTATGGCATCGAAATCGCCCTGGATATCGCGTTTCAGTGCGCCCCGGATCACCCTTATGTCAAGGAACATCCCAGCTGGTTTCGTTGGCGTCCGGACGGGACTGTGCAATATGCCGAAAACCCGCCTAAGAAATATCAGGATATTTATCCCTTCAATTTCGAAACCGACGACTGGAAAGCGCTCTGGCAAGAGCTGAAAAGCATTTTTGATTATTGGATCGCGCAGGGGATACGTATCTTCCGGGTCGATAACCCGCATACCAAGCCCTTTCCCATGTGGGAGTGGATCATTACCGAAATCAAAAAGGACCACCCGGAGGCACTGTTCTTGGCCGAAGCCTTTACCCGGCCCAAGGTCATGCACCGCTTAGCTAAGCTCGGTTATACTCAGTCCTACACCTATTTCACTTGGCGCAACACCAAATGGGAATTGACTGAATACATGACGGAACTGACCCAGGGGCCGGGTAAAGAGTATTTCCGGCCGAATTTCTGGCCGAATACGCCGGATATCTTGCCCGAATCCTTGCAATACGGCGGCCGCCCCGGTTACCTCGTGCGGTTGATTCTGGCCGCGACCATGACCGCCAACTACGGCATGTACGGTCCAGCTTTCGAATTGATGGTGAGTGATCCCACCAAACACGGCAGCGAGGACTATCTGGATTCGGAGAAATACGAGATCAAGCACTGGGGCGATTTGCTGGAACGCCAAGACAGTCTGCGGGAACTGATCGGCCTGGTGAACCGTATCCGCCGCCGCAACCCGGCGTTACAACAGAACTTGAATTTCTGTTTCCACCCGATCAGTAACGAGCAGCTAATCTGCTATAGCAAATGGACCGATGATCACAGCGATATCATTCTAGTGGTCGTCAACCTGGATACCCGCCATACTCAAGTCGGTTGGGTCGATCTTGATCTGGAAGTGCTGGGACTGGACCCGCAACGTGCCTTCGAAGTCCATGATTTGCTCGGGGATCAGCATTACCTCTGGCACGGCTCTCGCAACTACGTTGAACTTAATCCCCAAAGTATGCCGGCCCATATTCTGCGTCTACATGGCCGGACCCGTACCGAACGCGATTTTGACTATTTCTTAGGCTAGATTATGCACGCACTGACTGAACAAGAAGCAACTGTTTCCGAAGAAGTGAACTGGGGAAGTGATCCCCTGTGGTACAAGGACGCCATCATTTACCAATTGCACGTCAAAGCCTTCGGCGACAGCAACCACGATGGCATTGGCGATTTCCGGGGGTTAATCCAACGTCTGGACTATGTTCAGGATCTCGGTGTCAATACGCTCTGGCTGCTGCCTTTTTATCCGTCGCCGATGCGTGATGACGGATACGATATTGCCGATTACCGCAATATCTATCCGGAATACGGCACTCGCGCGGACTTCAAAGCGTTCGTGCGGGAAGCCCATCGGCGTGGTTTGAAAGCTTGTCACCGAACTGGTCATCAATCACACCTCCGACCAGCACTCCCTGGTTCCAAGCCGCGCGAAACGCGCCTCCCGGTTCCGCCAAGCGGAATTTCTATGTCTGGAACGACGATGACAAAAATTCCCTAGAAACGCGGATCATCTTCACCGATACCGAAACCTCGAATTGGGCCTGGGACCCGGTGGCGAAAGCCTACTACTGGCATCGCTTTTTCTCCCATCAGCCGGATCTGAATCACGACAACCCCGAGGTGGTGAAGGCTGTTATCCGCCTCATGCGCTTTTGGCTGGACATGGGTGTGGATGGCTTGCGCTTGGACGCTATCCCCTATCTGTGCGTGCAAGAAGGCACTTATAACGAGAATCTGCCGGCCACCCACAATGTATTAAGACAGATGCGGGCTGCCGTTGATGAGCACTACCAGAACCGGATGTTCCTAGCCGAAGCCAACCAATGGCCGGAAGATGTGCGGGATTATTTCGGTGACGAAGACGAATGTCACATGTGCTATCACTTTCCGTTGATGCCGCGCATGTATATGTCGGTAGCGATGGAGGACCGCCATCCGATCGTGGATATCATGGAACAGACCCCGGATATTCCGGAGTCCTGCCAATGGGCGGTGTTTCTGCGTAACCACGACGAGCTCACCTTGGAGATGGTGACCGACCAGGAACGCGACTATATGTACAAGGCTTACGCTGCGGACCCCCGGATGCGGGTTAATGTCGGTATCCGTCGGCGGCTGTCGCCGTTGATGGACAATGACATCGACAAAATCAAGCTGATGAACAGCATGTTGATGTCCATGCCCGGCTCGCCCATCGTCTACTATGGCGATGAAATCGGCATGGGCGATAACATTTATTTAGGCGACCGCAACGGGGTACGCACCCCCATGCAGTGGAGTCCGGATCGCAATGCAGGATTCTCCAAGGCCGATCCACAAAAACTCTATTTGCCGCCGATCATGGACCCAATCTACGGCTATGAAGCGGTCAATGTCGAATCGCAACATCGTGACCCGTCGTCGTTGCTGAACTGGATGAAACGGCTGATTGCCGTGCGCAAAGCACATCAGGCCTTCGGCCGCGGCAGCTTGAATTTCATTAAGCCGGGTAACCGAAAAATTCTGGCCTATACTCGCGAATTGGGCGAGGAAGCTTTTCTGTGCGTGGCTAATCTATCCCGCACGGCACAGCCGGTGGAACTGGATTTAGCTCGCTTTAAAGGCCGGGTGCCCTTGGAGATGCTGGGTCAGACGCCTTTCCCGCCCATCGGCGATCTACCTTATCTGTTGACCTTACCGCGTTACGGCTTCTATTGGTTTAACCTCAATCATGCCGAAGCGCCTTTTTGGCACGATGAACATATGCCCGCCGCAGAACCGCCGGTATTGGTATTGTTCCAGGGCTGGCAAAGCTTCTTTCCCGCGCTGGTGGATTCCGGTCGCAAAGCGATGGCGCAAAAGCTTCATGATCGTTTAACCAACGAGGTGTTGCCCAACTTTCTGGCTACCCAACGCTGGTTCGCCGCCAAGGGTGAAACGATTGACAATATGGAAATCACCGTGCCGGCGTTCTGGAAGGAACGCGGTGGCGATTGGCTGCTGGCGCGCTTGAGTGGTCCGTATTGCGGGGGGAGCAACCCAGGAATATTCTCTGCCGCTAGCTTGGCTTGGGAAAAAGACGGCGAGGAACATGTCCACGGGTTGGGTGCTCATGCCTTGGTCAAGTCCGCTCCAGAGCCCAGATGGGGGTGCTGTACGATGCCTTTGCCGATCCCAGCTTCGCACGAGCTATCGTCGCCTTCACCGCGCGCAACAAAACCGTCAAATTAGGTGATGGCCAGCTTAAATTCTCCGCCACCAAAGCGTTTGCCGGTCTGTGCGGTGAGGAAAAACCGGAAGAACTGCCGGTGCGATTACTGTCCATGGGTAGCAGTAATACTATCATCATGCTCGGTGAACAGCTGTTTCTGAAGGGCTATCGCCGACTGCGTCCCGGCAAAAACCCGGAATTGGAAATGGGACGGTTTTTGACTGAAACGTCGCCCTTCGCCAACATTGTACCGCTGGCTGGGACCCTGGAATATGAAAGCGCGGATGGTACACCTTACTCATTGGCAATGTTGCAAGGTTTTGTCGCCAACCAGGGCGATGTCTGGAACTACACTCTGGATAATCTCAAACGCTTTTTGGAGGAGTATTTGTTACAGCCGGAAGCCTTGGAGGAGCATTACGAAGAAACCCAGGCGGTTTTCCTCATGATGATGCGTACCCTGGGACTGCGTACCGGCGAACTGCATCGCGCCCTAGCTCAGCAAACCGGCGATCCCGCCTTCGATCCTGAACCGATCAGTGGCGACGACCTGGACGCCTGGTTCCAGCATACCCTGACCGAAGCCGCACAGACTCTGGACAAATTGGCGCAACAACGCGATCACTTGAGTGAAGCCTCGCAAGCGTTGGCAGATCGCTTAATAGCAGCGCGCGAGCACGTATTAGAACGCATCGCTAGCCTAAAGCCGGTGGATTTGCAAGCGGTGAAGACCCGCTATCACGGTGATTACCATCTGGGTCAGGTGCTGATTTCCAAGAACGATTTCATCATCATTGATTTCGAGGGGGAGCCGGCCCGCACCCTGGAAGAACGTCGCAGTAAGCATTCGCCACTGAAAGACGTGGCGGGCATGTTGCGCTCGTTCAACTACGCCGGTTATGCCGCATTGAGCTTTGCCACCGCTGACCGGCCCGCCGATCTGCCCTTGCTGGAACCCGTGGTGAGCGATTGGGAGCGGCGAACAGTTGAGGCTTTCCTGGACGGCTATGCGGAAGCCATCGCGGATTGTCTGGTTTATCCGGCAGAGCCTACCAGCGCGAGGGCCTTGATTGATCTGTTCTCGCTGGAAAAGGCGTTTTACGAATTGCGTTATGAGTTGGATAATCGCCCGGATTGGGTCAAGGTACCGCTGGGCGGATTGGCGGAGTTGCTGTTGGAGGATTAAAAACTGAGCTCAGCACCAGTCCAGCAGTTCGTGGGGCGGGTTAGGCGTGAGCCGTAACCGCCGTAGGCTAGAAACTTCGTTATGGCGGGTTACGCTTCGCTAACCCGCCCTACAGCCCCCTAAATCAAGTCGATACACGTAGTCGCTCAAAACCACCGCTTATATTTGAAATAGGTCACCATCGCCACTCCCACTCCCACCATTATCAGCCACACCAGGGGATAGCCGTAATACCAGTCCAGTTCCGGCATAGCCCAGGGGCTGCGGGGTTCGTCCCGGCCGAAATTCATCCCGTACAGTCCCACGATAAAAGTAAGCGGAATGAAGATCGTCGAAATCACCGTCAACAAGCGCATGATTTCATTGAGTCGATGACTAGTGCTGGACAGATACACGTCTAACATGCCGGCGCTCATATCGCGGTAGGTTTCCAGTAAATCCATAATCTGAATGCCGTGGTCGTAACAGTCCCGAAGAAACAACCGGGTTTCCTCACGGATCAGCGGATGTTCCTCGCGCATTAACAGGTTGATAACTTCCCGTTGCGGCCAGAATAAGCGTCGCAGCAACAAGAGATCGCGACGCAGTTGATGAATGCGGTTCAAGGTTTTTTGATCAGGTCGCGTCAATAATTCCGTTTCCAAGTTCTCAATCCGTTCGCTGAAACTCTCCAACACCGGAAAACCTTGATCGATGACCCGATCCACCAGGGCATAGAGCAGATAGTCCGCCTGCCGGGTACGGATTCTGTTTTTGGCATCCCGCAGCCGCTTGCGAACCAGCTCGAAGGGATCAACCGCCCCGGCGTTAAAACTCACCACATAGTCCTCGCCCAGAAAAAAACTGACCTGTTCCACACCGGCGTGAGTGTTGTTGAACGAGGGCAATCCCAGCACCAGAAAAAAAGTGTTCTTCATAAAGCTCCAGCTTGGGACGCTGACCGGTGTTGAGGATATCTTCCAGGGCCAGGGAGTGCATGGCAAAAATTCTGCCAGCACGTGCAAAATGTCTGCATTGGGCTGACCTTGCACATGAATCCAGGTGATTGTTGGGCTTTCCAGATAGGGGCGACATTCAGCGATAGCGATGTCGGAATGTTCTTCTAAGGTTACGGCGTCGTATTCAATCAGACTGATACGCGGTGGGATGCTCGGCGGTTCGAGGGGTTCAGCCAACGTCCCTGGACCCGTGCCGGGGACATGATAGCGTTTGGAGAAATAGCTCATAGCGTGGCCACAGTCAAGTTTTTCCTGGTCACCTTACACGACTGGCCGCAGCGGCGCATCCCTGCACCGCATTGATTAAAATCTCCCTATTGCGTCAACAGTGGATCGCTGACCCCAATCACGTATGCGGCAATTAGACCTAGTGCGCCGACCACAAGGACATAGTAGATGGTTGGGATGATAGTTCGGCGCAGGGTAGCGCCCTCCTGCCCCAACAGCCCCACGGTAGCGGAGGCGGCCACGACATTGTGAATGGCGATCATGTTGCCTGCAGCCGCACCCACAGCTTGGAGCGCAACGATCAGTGCACCGGATAGCGCCAAGCCCTCGGCGACACTGAACTGAAACAGGCTGAACATCAGGTTGCTCACCGTGTTGCTACCAGCGATAAAGGCGCCCAATGCACCGATGAGGGGAGCGAACAGCGGCCATATATTCCCGACAGTACTTGCCACCCACTGGGCCATGGCAATCGGCATGCTGGGCAGGTCGAGGGCGTTGACCCCGGAATTGATATAGATACGCACCATGGGGACGGTGAAGATCAGCACGAACCCGGCCCCTAGCAGGACCTTGCCCGACTCGCTGATCGCCGAGCCTAATTCCGAGAGCTTCATGCGGTGCATGAAGAACGTGATGGCCACGACCAGGATCATAATGCTACCGGGAAGGTACAAGGGCGTAGAAGCGCTCTTAATCTCGGTGCCGAAGATCCCCACCCATTGGATCGTAAACACCTTAAGGGCAGCACCGATACCCAGTTCGGGCAAACGGGTCAGGACCAGGATCACGGCTACCAGCAGGTAGGGGAGCCAAGCCAGCCAAGTGGACATGGTCTTGGCGGTCAGGGTGTCAAGCTTGATCTCAATGGTACCCAGCCAGTCCGAGCTCCATTCGCTGGCTGGCGGAAAATCCCAGGTGTCCTTGGGGATCAGAAAGCCCTTACTTGCCGCGAAGGTCACTACGCCCAGGCCCACGAGCGCGCCTAACAGGGAGGGAAACTCGGGACCGAGAAACACGCCGGTGAGCGTATAAGGGATTGTAAAAGCGAGGCCGCCGAATAATGCAAAGGGGAGGATAGATAGGCCCTCGGTCCAGGACTTGTTGCGACCGAAGTAGCGCGTCATCATCATCACCATTAGCAAGGGGATCAGGGTGCCGACGATGCCGTGCAAGATCGCCGATTCAGCCGCGATGAGCCGCAAGTATTGATCGAAGTTCATGCCGACTGCGGCCAGCTGGTTGGTGAGTTCGGGACTTTCCAAACCGCCCTTGACACCGACCAGGATGGGCGTGCCCACCGCGCCGAAAGTCACCGGAGTACTCTGAATCATCATGCCGATCATGACTGCCGTCATCGCCGGGAAGCCGATGGCGACCATCAGCGGTGCGGCAATGGCGGCGGGCGTTCCGAATCCGGAAGCGCCTTCAATGAAGCTTCCGAACAGCCAGGCGATGATAACGACCTGCACCCGTCGGTCATCGCTGATACGGTGAAAACCGCCGCGAATAGCGGCGACCGCCCCGGAGTGCTTGAGTGTGTTCAACAGCAGGATGGCGCCAAAGATGATGAAGAGAATATCGCAGGTGATGAACAGACCCTGCACAGTGGCAGCAGCGACCTGGGCAAAGGAAACTTGCCAGGCAGTCAGCGCGATGAGCGCGGCGACGACGTAAACAATCGGCATCGCGTATTTGGCTGGCCAGCGGAATCCCACGAGTAAAATTGCAGCGACCAAAATCGGTGCAACAGCGAGTAATGCTTGGATACCCAAGCTCATAGTGAAACCTCCTCTTCGGTTATTTTTGCTGCGGTTCGTTGTTATGGAATCAGCACCGAGCAACGGTGATGCTCGGCAAAGGGCGCTGTCGCAAAGAATTCTCAAACGAGATGAGCTCTCGACTGAGACATGGTGCTATCCGGCATAAAGTCCGAAGTTCCGACGAATCGGGTAAGTTTCGCCTTTTATTCCGGTTGCATATCATCATGGGGCAGCATAGCCTTTGGGGGAAGCGTCTTCCATTAACCTAGAGCCGACCAATCTAGGTAGCTGATGTCGGCGAGCTGATAATATAGTGGTAATACCAAGCATACCGCCAAAGATTATATTTCCTGGGATAAGCGTCTTCCATTGACCTAGAGCTGACCAACTTTAGGTGGCTGACATCAGGGGCTGACAT